>DLXL01000454.1:5955-22710 GCA_003448025.1 Saprospirales bacterium
CGGGGTCTAGCGGCGGATTTTGGAAGCCATGATTCAGTATAGAAAAAGCTTCCTGGGCAGATGGCAGTCGCCAGTCTGCAAAGTTGCCGAGGACCAGATTTTCACAATAGCTTTCAGCGTTTTCGATGGTCATTTCACCGCCATCGGTTTGTTGCCACATCAATCCGGTCACGGTATCGGTCACCGTGCCGTTTGTGTTATCTATCAAAAACGGAGGATTTATACTAAAGTCTGAATCTTCTCCAGGGGTATTGGTAAAGTGCTGGGTTTGTCCGGTGTCGGGCAAACGGAGCATGGTTTGAATGGTTTGGGCTTGTGAGGCGAGTGTTCCGAGCAGCGCGACAATCAGTGGAAATTTTTTCATGATGACGGCAGATTAGTGTTGCAGGATCAGTTTGCCGCCCGTTGAGCCGCCGTTTTCTCCGTTAAGTTTCCAGAAATAAACACCGGCCGGAAGGGGTTGGCCTCCGCTGTTTTTACCATCCCAAACCACCTGAAAATCGCCTGCCGGTACGAGATCTCCGGACAGCAGGAGTCTTACCAGTTGTCCATTTTCCTGAAAAATAGAGAGCTGCAGGCGTTCCTGGCGGGCAATGGAGAAGGAAATGTTCACTTCGCCGGAAGAAGGATTCGGATAGATCAGTTCTTCGGAATAGTGGGCGTTCCAGAGCACCGGGGAGCTGGTGGAGAGAGAATCGTAGCAGTTTTCAGCGCCGATGAAATAGGTAGCAGAGATATCGCCGTTTTTACGGGTGGGGGTTTCCTGTTGGGGCAAATAGGCGCGTATGTATTCGGTTTTTACCCCCTCCGGGTTAACAGTCATGCGCAGATGTCCGGCATTGGGCAGGATTTGTCCGGCAAAGTAGCCATAATCATCTGCCTGGTTTGGGCCTGCAAAATTGGGCAAGCTGGGTTGCGGGCAAAGTTGATACACCAGACAGTCTTTGTCCTGTTTGGCAAAAAAATGGTCGTGGCCGTGAAAAAACGTAGTCACACGGTTTTCGGTCAGTAAATCCTTGATGGGCTTGTACCAGCCCGGGCGATTGGTGGCCCAGCCTTCCGATCCATCCAGGTTTTTTCCGCCCCACTCATATTTGTCGGCAAACTCGATCCCTCCGCGTCCAAGGGCATCGCCTCCTACAAGCTGGTGTGCAAACACAAATTTGAAGGTGGCAGGACTGCCTTCCAGGGTGTTTTTAAGCCAGTCGTATTGCGTTTTGCCCAGCGTCCAACGCCATCCGTTAAGGGAGTCTGGTTTCTGTGGGGTATACCAGTAGGGATCTAGTACTACAAAGAGTGCATCGCCCCAGTGCCAGGCGTAGTAGTTTTCTCGTTGCCCGACAAACGGGTGGTTGGTTTCGTCGCCGGTAAAGAAGCCATCGGGAGATGGGTTCCTGAAATATTTTTTTCGTTCCAGGGCATCATACACGGCTACATTATTGCCGTTGGGATTGAGTTGCCAGCCGGCTTCCCCTTCATGATTGCCGAGGGCCATGAACAATGGCATGGAATGGCAGACCTGTTCATAAAATCGGCGCATGTAGCGAACGCGATACGCTACCGTGTCGCGGGTTATCTGGTTTTGGGCGTTTTTCATTTTATCAGACATGAAAATATCGCCGAGATCAACCATAAAATCCGGGTTATCGGCCAACTGGTTTTGCAAACAACGGGCGTACAGGGCCGAATCAGACATGTTGTCCATGTGGGGGTCTGCCTGCACCACGAAGGTGAATGCTTCTCCGGGAGGTCGCTGGGTGTGAAAAAAATGTTCCGGGCGGCTGGTATAGTTGGCGGCGCCGGGCTGGCGGTAACAGACACTGTAAAAGTATCTGGTATCGGGTTGCAAACCGGTCAGGGTGATTTCGCAGGGTTGTCCGGGAACGGCGTTTTGCCACATGGTTTGATTGCTTAGGTTGCCACTTGAAGTGCCGAATCGCGCGCAGACTTCAGCATTATCTGCGAAAAACAGCAAAATCCGAATCCCTTGATCGGTAGGGCGGCTAAGTATTTCGGAGTGTTGGATGGATTGTGCATGGCAGGTGGCGCCGGTCATAAATGCCAGCAAAAAAAGAAGGTTTCGCATGGTATGCTTGGACTGGCGCCGGGGAGAAAGGTTAAATCGTACGGTAAAAAAAATGGATAACCCTGGTCACTTCCCTGAAACTGAAAAAGGGACCCTGATAAAAATTCTTACTATTGCAAACGTTTTGATGCCGAATAAATCCCGGCAGTCGTGTAATCATTAAAGCCACACCCCTATGCACAAACACACACTACTACTTGCCTTATTCCTCTCCATCGGCCAGGCCGCATTTTCCCAATGTCTTTCCGGAAGTTATACGCTGGGCGCCGAAGGCGATTTCGCCCATTTCCAGGCCTTGCAGGAACGACTCGACGCTTTCGGGGTATGCGGACCAACCCGTATTGTACTGCTGCCGGAACGACACATTGGCGGGCTGGATTTGAAGCCAACCATGGGCATTAACACCACCAATACCCTGGAAATAACCGCTCAGGATGGCAACAAAGGCGCTGTCATTTGGCAAAAGGGTCCCACCGACAACCAAATTCCGCTGCTTCGCATGAACGGTGTGAGCGGTGTGTGGCTGCACGATCTGCGTATTTCCACCAACAACGGTGCAGTGAGTATCAGTGCTCAAAATGGTAGTCAGCTGCGCCTGGAACGTCTGGATATGTGGAGCTTTGAGTCAACGCTATATGCCAAGAACATGGCGGATTGCAGCATACAGGACTGCAAAATTGAAGCCCGGATAGAATCCTTGAATTTTGAGGAATGCCAAAATATTGCACTTGAAGGAATGGAGCTGTATTGCCCGATTGATTATGATTCATACCCTTCCCTCCTTTTATCCAACTGTAACAACAGCTATATGAAGCACAGTTACGTGTATGGAAACGTGTGGATTTATGAAGGGAAAAACATTGGATTTCATCACAACGAACTGTACGCCTCCATTGTATCGAATTCCTCCTCCGACGGCGGTTTTTGGGTGCGCAACACCGATTCGGTGAGCATTACCAACAATGTTTTTTACGATGAATACCTGCTGGCTTACGATCTGGTGTCACTGAATCAAACCCCCAACGGATTGTTTGCCCATAACAGCCTGTATATCTCCACGGCCAAGGCTGCGTTGTTTGTTTCGCAAGACCAGTTTCCAAATATAGGCAAACTGCAAATATTGAACAACATCATCACCGGGGCGCATCCCAATTGTTCCCCATTGGTGGTACAAGGCGATTTTACAGACTTTATTTCAGATTATAACTGCATCTGGTCAGCCGGCTCAAATCTGATCGCCATAGGTATAGGAAGTTTTAATCAAACCCTATCCCAATGGCAAATCAATTTTCAGCAAGACCTGCACAGTACCGTTACCAAACCCACTTTTCTTTCCCGTAAAAACCTGAGAATCAAAGGCAATTTGCCGGCGCTTTCCGGAAAAGGACTCTACCTGCCGGGTGTTTCAGAGCTGGATCTGGATGGCGATCCACGTCCGGCTGGTTTGGCAGATATTGGCGCGGATCAGTTTTCGGGCATAGCCACCAGTGTTAAAATTTCGCATTGCAACCTGCCGGTAGCCGGATGCCATGGGCTGCCTACCGTGGCGGTAAAGCTGAAAAACGAGGGTCTGAGCACCCTGCGGCAGGCACTCATTTTCTGGAAAATAAACGGCGATACAGCGTTGAGGCCGCTGCGCTGGAAAGGCCAACTCTCGCCGGGCCAAACGAGCGACTGGATTCCAGTGTTTGACCGGTATGATTACAGTTTTACGTCCAATCAGCTGGAATTGCGCGTGGAAGAGGGTCGGGATTTAAACACAACAAACAATACCTGGACAGTCAATAATTTCACCAACCGTATGGGCGGCGATTACACCGTAGGCGGCGATGGGGCCGATTTCGCTCAACTGAAAGATGCCACAGAAATGCTGTACTCGGCAGGCGTGTGCGGGCCGGTGAATTTGTGGCTGCGCAAAAGCGCTCAGGATCCTGTTTTGATGAAAAACATACCGGGCAGCATTCCGGCCAGAACCTTGCGCATTCAACCGGAAGAAGCCGGATTGCCGGGCCCTTATTTGCCTCGTCTGGAGATGCAACAAGTGAAAAATGTGCAGTTTAAGCGGCTCCATTTCGGTGGAGTGAGCTGGAACGATGGTCCCCATAAACGCATTGAATTTGCCCATTGTGTGGTAGACAGCACTTTTCAGGATGGATCGGCCTCCGATAGTGGTATGGTGCTGAATCAGTGCCTGTTTCTGAAAAACCCGGTTGATATTACGGGCACTCCACAGAATTACGACCGGGAATGGCGGATTGAAAACTGCTCTTTTGGGTATGATGGAGATTTGAACGGGACCAATTGGGCAGGCAATTTGACCGTCACCTTTGTACAAGGCTTGACCCTGCGAAATTGCCGGTTTTTCCAAACGGGAAATGCCTGGTTGACTTTTTTGAACGGTCAGGTAACCATTGAAAAAAACCGCTTTGGCTCGGTAACCGGTCTGGGATTGGGCTTCAGCGATGGCACGGCTGCCACGCCGCTGATGGTAACCAATAACTTCTTCCATTTCAAAGGCACGGCCCCGTTCAATACCGGTCCCGCTTGTCCGCCCCTGGTGTATCTTTTTGACTCTAAATACCTGTATTGTTTGCACAACACAGTGTATTATGATACAGACAACCTGATTTTCGACGACCCGAGGGCGATCAAAATTCATGGTTGGGAAAACGGGCGTTTTGAAGGAAACCTGGTTAAAACCGGCGGCAGCGCCCGTATGTTTGACTTCAATACTTCCTGGTTTACCAGTGTTTTCAACAGAAACAATTTTGATCTGGGGCCGCTGGGTATCATGCCGGGTTTTGAAAGCCTGACGGCCTGGCAAAACCTGACCAATCTGGAACAAAACACCACCACTCTTCCGGTAAAATTAGAAGCCGAAAACGACCCCACCGGTCTTACACCTGATCTGCACCTTGCGGCAGATTCGCCCAATAAGCCCCTCACCATCAACCTGCAGGCCGGCGTAACCACCGATTTCGACGGACAAACCCGCTCCCTTACCTCGCCGGCCATTGGCGCCGATGAACCTCAGAATCTGCCCCTTGCCGGCGCCGTTTGGCCGGGCGATTGCGATGCGGATATGCAGGTAAGCAGCCTGGACTGGTTGCAGTTGGGGGTGGCCATGGGACAGGGATTGCAGGGTCCGGCGCGCCCGGACCAGAGCATCAGCTGGCTGCCCAGGTATGCGGCCGACTGGCTGGATTCGGTTCAGCAGGTGAACGGCAAACATGCCGATTGTAATGGCGACGGCGCCGCTACGCTGGCAGATACCCTGGCGATTGTGCAGAATTTTGGCGAAGAACACTTCCTCACAGCCGCAGCCGACGATCGTTCCGGCACGGTGCTTAAGATACTGTTACCAGCCGGGCCCTACACACCCGGACAAAAAATAGCCGCGCCGATATGGCTGGGCGAGTCGGAAGAGCTTTTTTACGGCTTGGCCATGGGGATGGCTGTTTCGGGTGGCTCCGTGGCGCCAGGCAGTTTTTGGGTAGATTATCCGGGCTCCTGGCTGGGTCAGGTTGGGGTGAACATGATGGGTTTTTACCGCAAAAACCCGGTTTCCGGTGAATACCCGGTGGCAGTGGTGCGCACGGATGGCCAACAGGCCAATGGTTTTGGGCAATTGGGCGTATTGAATTTACGGTGGGTTCGTTTACGGATACCCTGAAACTCCGCATCACCCGGGCCCAGGGCATTCTGGCCGACGGAACGCCCAAGACCATCCTGCCGGAAGCGGTGACGCCGGTGGAGATCAGCTTGTCGCAAAACAATCCGGAAGCTATTCCCGGCCTGGCGTTGTGGCCCAATCCTGCTGATGGGATCACGGTGTTGCGTATACCCGGCAATACAAGCCTCCTGCGGGTGCGGGTGTACGACGCGCTCGGGCGCGAGGTATGGACCGGGCAAACCAACCGGGATCAACTCCGGATGGATTTGAGCGCCTTACCGGCGGGAGTGTATCGGGTGCAGGTGGGAGGAAGCGGGTTGAGTTTGGTGTTAAGACGGTAAGAGCGTGTTTAAATTTCCATGCTCTAAGCTCAAATGCTCCCGCTCCCAATCCAGCAACCACCGCTTGCGCCACAAGCCGCCGCCGTAACCGGTGAGGCTGCCGTCTGAGCCGATGATGCGGTGACAGGGCACGATGATGCTGATCCGGTTCATGCCATTGGCCAGGGCTACGGCGCGCACGGCTCCCGGCTTTTGGAGTGCCGTGGCCTGATCGGCATAAGAGCGGGTAACGCCGTATGGAATGGTCATTAATTCCTGCCAAACGGATTGTTGAAAAGCGGTGCCGGACATGGCCAGCGGCAGATCGAATTCCTTTCGGGCGCCGGAAAAGTATTCTTCCAGTTGTGTTTTTAAACGCGGGAAATGCGGGTTATCGCCCGGCAGAATGGTGGCGTTGTAGTGTTTAGCCAGGGCTTTAAACTCGGTTTCCAGCATTTTCCGGTCGGTAAATTCCAGCAGGCAAATGCCTTCCGGCACGGCTGCCGCAAACATGGTCCCGAGCGGTGTTTCCAGTCGGCAAAGGTCAATCACCCCTTGTTGTTTGCCTTTTTTGGGCGATACTCCGAAGATGGCCTTAAAGGAATCGCCAAATCCGCTCAGGGATTCATACCCCGTACTGAAGGCCGTTTCCGTCACGGTTTCGCCCTGCTGCAGGCGCTTGAAGGCAGTATTGAGTCGGAGCAGGCGCTGGTATGCCTGAAAAGTCATGCCATGGTGTTTGAGAAACCAGCGTCGCACCGTATGCGGTTCGAGGTGGCGTTTGCGCAGTTCCCAGTCGGTAATTCTGGTGGATGGGTTTTCCTGAATTTCTTCCAGCAGTGTTTTCAGGGCTTCGGAAGGTTCGCCAACGTTTTTGAGGGGAGCGCAAATCTTGCATGGCCGGTATCCCTTGCAGAGGGCCAGTTTGGAGCTGGGTACAAATTCTACGTTCTCCAGTTTTGGTTTGCGGGCCGTACAGGTAGGGCGGCAGAAAATACCGGTGGTTTTAACGCAGGTAAAAAATACCCCTTCAAAGGAAAGATCCTTTTGGAGAATGGCCTGATACATTTGTTCCCGGGAGAGTTCCATGAGTTGACGTTGGATTGCTGGACGTTAGATTGTTTGCACAAAATGCCGCATCACGGCGACATTTCAGAAGACAAAAATGGGGTGAGTATACCATGCGCTGCAACCGGAAAATGGACAAGTAATTTTTAAGACTACAAGCCTCGTAGAGGCTTAACATTTGTAGTAATACGGCTCATCACCTTCGGCCAGTTTGCGCACGTTTTCCAGCACTTGTTTCATGTAAGCGCGCCAGAAAACCCGGGCAAAAAGCCAGTTCAACGGGTAAAACATCCAGGTGTCGGCGTGTAGTGTGTAGGTGTAATCAATCCGGATTTGATTGGGCGCCAGCTCGGTGGTTTGCCATTCCCCAACAAACCGGTTGAACCTCAGCATCCAGGATTTGAAGTCGTACACTTCAATTTTCCAGTATTGGTTTTCTATTCTTTCTATAACCCGATCCATGGAGGATTCGCCGCCTTTGAAGGTTAGGGAAGGGGCAGAAAATACCTTTTTGGAACTCCCCGGTTGTCACCAATCGGCATCTTCGGTGCAGTGGGTTACGCGTGGCATCAATCCAAAACCGGTGTGGATTTTGGATACGTCGCAGAGCATGGGGCATTTGAATGCCCGCTCCAGGGTGCAGTGGTAAATGGTGGATACGGAGACGCTGATTTTCATGGTGTAAAGAACCGGATTAGGAACCATTTTTGACCGCTATTGGCCAAAATGCTAATGAATTTGGTTGATTACGCATTAAATGGGATTTTTGGTTGGCGGCAACACACATAATGTCTACTACCGTAATGTCACCGCTACGCGGTTTTTTGTTGTTACCGCTACGCGGTTTCTCATGCCGAACGCTAACTTAAACACTCAAACACTCCCAAACTCAAACACTCAACTACCAGAATGTCACCGCTATGCGGTTTTTTGTTGTTACCGCTACGCGGTTTGTTAGGCCGAACGCTAACTTAAACACTCAAACACTCAAACACTCCCAAACTCAAACACTCAACTACTTATGTCTAAACAATTTTTACCACTGCTTTTCCTGCTTTTTGGCGGGTTATCCTCATTGAAAGGACAGTTTTGTTTGCCGCAAGGCATTACTTTTTCTACGCAGGCGGACATTGATCAGTTTGCTCAGAATTATCCGGATTGTAAACAGATTATGGGCATTGTAACGATTTCGGGGCCGGATATTACCAATCTGAATGGCTTGAGTGGAATCACCAGTTTTGGTAAAGGATTGTATATTCAGAATAATCCTAATTTGGAAAGTCTTGAAGGGCTTAATCAGGTGCATACCATTGGCGCAGGGGGAGTTATTGGATCGCTTTATGTAACGAATAACCCGCTGCTATCTGATTTGAGTGGATTGGATAATCTGAGTTATATACTCGACAGACTTGATATTTCTGAAAATGAAGGGTTGGACAGCCTGCATGGATTGGATAAGCTTCAAACAGTGGGCAGTACGTTTTATTTGCAAAACAATGGACTTTTCAAGGATCTCAGGGGCCTTGGGAGCCTGGAAACGGTTGGTGACGATTTGTACATTGAATTCTGTGATTCGTTGCGCAGTCTGGCTGGTTTGGAAAAACTAAAAAGGGTAGGCAGAAGCCTGTACATCCAGTTCAACCCCGTGTTGTATGATATTTTCAGCTTATCACCTGAATTTGAGGTAGGGGATTATTGGGTGTTCAGCTTAAACGATTCGCTGAATCAATGTGGCATTGAAGCATTGTGCAGAGTGGTGGAGGAATCGCCGGAAAAGATCCTGCAATGCGCCAATGGTCCAGACTGTACCGGGGTGGCAGATTTGGAAATCCAATGTGGGTTGGTTTCCGAAAAAACACCGGTTAAGCCAATGGAACAGCGGTTATTGTCGCCCAATCCGGCAGACTCAGAAGCTTTTCTGCAAATTCCGGTGGCGGAAGGTTGGCTAACGCTGTTTGATCAGCTGGGTGTGGTGCAAAAACAGATGCTGTTGCAGGGAACGCGTCGGGTGGATTTGACTGGGTTGTCTGCCGGTGTGTACATGGTTTATTGGGAAGGGCTGGATGGGCAGCGACGTGTGGACCGGCTTGTGCGGAATTGAGGAAGTGTTAAAACTTTGAGTAAATTTGCTCATTCAATTGAGTAAAATTACTCAAAAGGACTCAAAGTTTTCATTTTCAATTAGTTATAGAAGATGCAAAGTGTGCCGACAAACGGTTTTTTGCATTATTTCACCATGAAAAACACCTCTTTTCTCCTTGTTCTTGCCGCATTCCTGATGGGAGGCTGGCTGAGTTGGCGCTATTTATCATCACAGGGCAACAAACCAGTGGAAGATTCCACGGTGCTGCTGGAAAAAATTCAGGCAGTAGCCAAACTCAGCACGGTAGAAGGCACCTTTTCGGAAATCTACAATTACTCCGAGTATCAGGGCTATTTCACCTTTTTCTGGGATAAAAAAGTGCTCGTGCGCGTACGCGCCACCGTTTCTGCAGGCTATGATCTGGAAAAGCTCAACATTGTGGCCGATCCGGCTACCAAAACCATCCGGATGAGTGGACTGCCCAAACCACAGATCCTGAGCATTGACCATAATCTTGATTATTACGATATCTCAGAAGGACTTTTTTCCTCTTTTTCACCGGAAGATTACACCCGGATCAATCAGCGAGCCAAAGACCTCATTCGCGACAGCGCCCTGCGCAGCAATCTCCTCTCAGAGGCTGATGCCCAGGGCACTAAAATGCTTGATCTCATGCGTTTCATGATTGAAGGCGCCGGCTGGAAACTTGAGGTTGCAGGGCAGCTGGAAGAGGAGGTTAGAAGCCAGTAGGGGTACATGTAATCATGTACTCTTCACTCATGTACTCAAAACTCCTTACATTTGGACTTTCCTTTCACAGAGTCACTTTGAACTGTTATGAAAAAAAGCATTTTTGTTCTCTTTTTGCTATTTAGTGCAGCTATTTCCATGAATGCCCAGGGAGTGGAAGCAGCGGCACCCGCTGCAACAGCGCCTGCAGCGCCGGTTACTGGCGCGAATAATTTGGAGGTTCGCAAAGCCACCGATGCGCTGGCTGAGAAATATTCCCTTACGGCAGATCAGGCCAAGCAGATGTATACGGTTCAATTGCGTAAAGCCAAAAATTTGGCTCAGATTGAATCTCTGAAAACATCGGATCCTGTTTTATATGAAACCAAGGTGGAGAACGTGCAAAAAAGCACACTTTCTGGTATTCGGAGAATTCTGAACAGCGAGGAGCAGGTAGCATTGTTTCAAAAAACACAAACCGAGATCCGTGCCGCCCGCAGCAAAAAACAGAAAGAATTGGTGGCTAAAAAAGCTACACAACAGGAAATTAATACTGCGTTAATCAGCATTTACGCTGAATAAATCCAACGCTAATCATTCTGTAATACATTCCCGCCATGTTGATTTTTGCGGTGCGACTTATTTTGGAGGATAAGGGTAAGTTGCTTTTTCTACGCCAAACAAAACGCAATGGCGGTCGCTATACGCTTATTGGCGGCAACGTAGAAGAACATGAATTTGCCCGGGAGGCTCTGGCCCGCGAAGCGAAAGAAGAGGCTTCTGTTCACGTTGAGCCTGAAGATCTGGTTCTGGTGCATACCCTCCACCGACATAAATTGCAGAAAAACGAAACGCTGTTGGTGCTTTATTTTAAAGCCACTCGTTTTTCCGGAGAACCGGAATCTATGGAAACCAAAAAATTCAAAGATGTAGCGTGGTTTTCCCCCGATGAACTTCCGGAAGAGGTTTCCAAACCAACCAGGCATGTGCTTCAATGTATCAAGGACGGGGAGATTTACTCCGAATTCCCAGCCCGCAGCAAAGTAGTTGCCTTCTGGGAGCAGCTTGGCAAAGAATGGGGAGGATTTTTGTAACCACTGTTGCCGTGAATCAGTGTTTTCTGCTGTACTGGTACGTTAAAATTACCGGATTGGCGACAAAACTCCAAAATTGATGTTAAATACATTGCTTTTGCAGGTTTTTTATTTATATTTGTGTTTCTTTATTTAATCCGAGAATCCTGGAAGCATAAGAACAAACCGATTACATTCAGAAACCGATTCATCCCATGAGGAGTATTATGCTATTGCATGTGGCGCACTGCGCCCATCACTGTTCCATATCCCGGGCAGTATCGCTCTCTATATTATTTTTTGGTGAAGAATGTCTGGCTAAACCAACAAAGGTTTCGGCTTGAACGCTACCTGTATGCCATGCATACGGGCTTTTCGGTTTTTGAACAACACGATTGTACCCTTTGAAAAACCAATACCCAATTGGTTCAGATGTCTTATGCTTCATAGGCGAGAACCCCGGTCCTGAAAAGTCAGGGCCGGGACCTTTTTTTAGTGTTTTAGTTGGGGAGTGTTTGAGTTGGCGTGCGGCAGAGGTTCACCACTAAGCCACTAAGGGCACTTAGAATATTTCATCTTAGTGCCCTCAGTGACTTAGTGGTAAAACCCAGCCGCACGCCAACTCAAACACTCCCCAACTCAAACACTAAAACACATATATTTGTGAAGTAAAACACATCAATCTACTTACCTTATGAAGAAACCCCTTCTTTTAGCACTGAGCTTGTTGGCGATGAACCTGGCAGCACAAGACACCTTGTATTACGATGCAGATTTTGTGGCCTTAAAATCAGGAAAAGAGGCTACCTACATGAAAATCATCAAGTGCGCCGCAGATAACCCGGTCAAGTGTTCGGAATCAACCTTTTTACTGAGTAACAAACAGATTATCTCCAATTGGAGGTATTCAGACTATCCTCAAAAAATCTACCATGGTCGCTGCAACCGCTGGTCTTACTCAGGGGTAATGAGTTACGAAATCACCTATGAAAATGGAAAAAAACAGGGCCAGGAGAAATCTTTTTATCCTGGAGGCAGTCTCATGCGCCAGATCAATTGGGATCAGGATACCCTGGTAAAAGCAGCGCTGTTTTACGAGGATGGATCGCCTAAACCCATACGATTCAAAGAAGATCTTGAAAGTAATGCGGTGCAGATAGAACCCTCCTTCCCAGGCGGCGTATTTGCCATGTATATGTATTTGGGCCGAGCCATAAACTATCCGGAAGAGATGAAAGAAAATGGCATCACCGGAACACTGGAAATGACTTTTGTCGTGGATACAGATGGCAAACTGGTTGATTTTAATGTGCTCAAAACGCCCCATCCTGCTGCAACCAAGGTGCTGACTCAGGCATTAAAAGGAATGCCTAAATGGCATCCAGGCATAGTGAATGGCCAGCCTGTCAGGGTGCGGTATACTCTGCCGTTTAATTTCAAGCTGGAGTGAGTTGGCGATGGGCTTTGCATCGCGTGAGCGTCTCACTTAGAGTGAGACGCTCACTCGATGCCCCGTCGGCATACCCAGCCGAAAGCCAACCAAAACACTCCCCAACTCAAACACCCAAACACTTAAACACCCAAACACTTACCTTTGCCCTTCACTCTTTTACAAACCGTTCCGGTTCGCCGGGACACCCGACCGTTGTATGGCCGGGCTAAATCTTTTTCTTTTTTATGATTAACATCACATTCCCCGATGGCAACGTTCGTCAGTATGCTGCCGGGACTACCGCGCTCGACGTGGCCAAAAGTATCAGCGAGGGCCTGGCCCGCGTAGTGCTGTCGGCTTCCGTCAATGGCGAGGTACGCGATCTCCTTCGTCCGATTGATTCGGATTCCACCATTCAATTCCATAAATGGGACGACAAGGAGGGCAAACAAACCTTTTGGCACTCTTCTGCGCACCTTCTGGCCGAAGCCATCGAGGCGCTGCACCCGGGTACCAAATTCGGCATCGGGCCGGCCATTGAAAACGGGTTTTACTACGACATCGACACGGGCGACAAGCCGCTCACCTTCGCTGATTTGCCTGCCATTGAGCAAAAAATGCTCGACCTGGCCCGCCAGAAAAGCGAGTACAAACGCAGTGAAGTCTCCAAAGCCGATGCCATCAAGTACTTCACGGAAAAAGGAGATCAGTACAAACTCGAACTGATCGACGGTTTGCAGGACGGGCAAATTACCTTCTATCAGCAAGGCAATTTCACCGACCTCTGCAAGGGCCCGCACATCCCGAGCACAGAGCCGATCAAAGCCGTGAAGATCCTCAACCTCGCCGGCGCATACTGGCGCGGCGATGAGAAACGCCAGCAACTCACGCGGGTGTACGCCATCACCTTCCCCAAGCAAAAGGAACTCGAAGAGTACCTCACCCTGCTGGAAGAGGCTAAAAAACGCGACCACCGCAAACTGGGTCAGGAATTGGAACTGTTCATGTTCTCCGACAAAGTGGGCTCCGGTCTTCCGCTCTGGCTGCCCAAAGGCACCGCCGTGCGTCAGCGCCTGGAAGATTTCCTGAAAAAAGAACAACTCAAGCGCGGTTACCAGCCGGTAATCACGCCGCACATCGGCTCTAAAAAGCTGTATGTAACCAGCGGACACTGGGAGAAATACGGAAAAGACTCTTTCCAGCCCATCATGACGCCGCAGGAGGGCGAGGAATTCCTGCTCAAGCCCATGAACTGTCCGCACCACTGCGAAATTTACGGACACCGTCCGCGTTCCTACCGGGAACTGCCGGTGCGTATCGCAGAATTCGGTACCGTGTATCGTTATGAGATGTCGGGCGAGCTGCACGGCCTCACCCGTGTGCGCGGGTTCACGCAAGACGATGCGCACCTGTTCTGCACCGAAGACCAGCTCAAGGAAGAATTCCTGGGCGTGCTGGAACTGACGCGCTACGTGCTGCAAAAGCTGGGTTTTGAAAAATTCACCGCACAGATCAGTCTGCGCGATCCGGAAAACAAAACCAAGTACATTGGTACGGAAGAAAACTGGCGCAAAGCCGAGCAGGCCATCATCGACGCTGCTGCGGAGGTGGGCTTGAATACCGTGACTGAGCTGGGCGAGGCGGCCTTCTACGGCCCCAAGCTCGATTTCATGGTGAAAGACGCGCTGGGTCGGTCCTGGCAGCTGGGTACCATCCAGGTGGATTACAACCTGCCTGAGCGTTTCAACCTCACCTACATTGGCGCTGATAATGCCGAGCACCGTCCGGTGATGATTCACCGGGCGCCATTTGGCTCCATGGAGCGCTTTATGGGCGTGTTGATTGAAAACTGCGCCGGTAAATTCCCGTTATGGCTCACGCCGGAACAGTTTGCTATCCTGCCGGTGTCTGACAAGTTTGTGGAATACGCCTACCAGGTAAAGCAAGCCCTGGAGGGTGAAGATCTGCGCGGTGTGGTAGACGACCGCAACGAAACCATTGGCCGGAAGATCCGCGACAACGAACTCAAGCGCATTCCGTTCCTGCTCATTGTGGGCGAAAAGGAAATGGAAGCCGGTACCATCAGCGTTCGAAAACAAGGCGAAGGCGACCAGGGTGCACTCACCATCAAAGCCTTTGTGGAGATGGTGAATGCGTTGTTGTAGAACGATGGGACGATGAACGATGATACGTTACGGCGCGAAGGGGGAATCCTTTCGCGCCGTTTTTTCTTGGGTTGAAGCGATAGTGTTACAGGGGAAACAGGGGAGGGGCTTTGAAAAAAGTGCGTATTTTGTATTGTTTCAAGCCTGTTTTTTTGCGCTTTGAAATACGTATTTTGTATTTTTTAGGAAGTATTGACGATGCCAATGAAGCGTTTAAAGCTATGGTTATCAAGTATTTAAATAAAATATTTTTGATTTTTTTGGTAATTCAGAGATTTGGCTTATTTTAGTGCGTTGGTGATAAAAGGTGCGTATATTTATGAGTTATGTGCCATACTGCCCAACAGTTTCACCAGTATTAGGGCGACAGTAAAAATGTTCTTTATCATTTAGGTTTGACTTGACCCAAAGCCCACATCGGCTTGACAATCTTTCTTCGGCTTTTGTACAAGTTTTGTTCTTTTGTTTTTCAATTTAGCTTTGGCATCGGGTGGACTTTTGCTCAAGTCATAAGCAAGTGGACACAGTACACGGTTTGACAATCACTAAAACCTTGACAAAAACTATTGAGTAGCACGACCCATAACATTTAGAAAGTAATCAGCTATGCCATCTTACGTACCAAGGAAAGAACTAGTCAAAAAGCAGGAAGAATTAATAAAGAGAGAAACAGAGTTAATATTGGGCATTAGAAAGAATGTTGAGCCTGACAAATTGTTAAAGCTTGTTGACAAATACAGAAAAGCTCAATTATCAATGCTTAAAGCTAAAGTTCATACGTTTAAAGAAAATGAATTTCAGAAAAAGCCAAACACTGTAACGTTTGAAAAGTTAGAAAATTTGACAACAGAGTGGACAGACAAAACAAATGACGACATTATTAAAGAAGTAAAAAAATCCAACAATCTTTAATGTTGGCAGACAAAAAGTACGGCACATAACATTGGGTTTTATGCAAGTTGGGCATGACTAGCAAACATCAGCCAATTGCAAATCCCAGCTTTGGTTCGGGCTGGACAAACAACATTCAACTTTAGTTCGTAAATTCAACTTTATATTTTCAATCAGCAGCGGTTGTGGGCAGACGGAATACTAATTCCCAACCTGCATAAAGCCCTGCTCGTTAGCGTCAACCCGTGGGGATAGTGCAAACATCAAACTGATAGCAAGAAATGAACAGACAAACCATAACATTTTTACTCTTAGTGTTGACACTTGCAAGTTGCAATCAGAAAAACAAGAAAACTGATACAGACAAACGGAATTTTCAAATTCCTGTTGTTGTTCAAGTGCCGACAAAAGACACCATAGAATTTTTCAAATCTGACTTTCTCAACGATGTATGGTTTGAGTTTTATGGTAAATACAAATTCACCGACAGCCTACATTTTGGAGAGCATCGCGAACGTGACACGACTTACAGAAAGGACTATATTTCGGAGTATTCAAGACTACGTAAAGACGACACATTAACTACAGACGGCTTTCAAATTTTTGTTGACTACAAAACAACAATTTACCATCGAGAAGAGTATTTAACAAGAGGCAATTATTATTTCCCTGTTTATGTCGTTAATGAAACTTCAAGAACTAAAGTGTTTATTGGTAAAGACAGCTATGTATTCGGACTTCAAGAAGCTATTGATACAAGTCGTTGGGATGAATGGCGACCAATAGAATCAAAAGGGTTTGACTTTTGCGGAAATGGGTATTTTGAACTGAAGGTTCACCCCGGAGAATTTGTAATGTTTTTAGTTCCTAAATATGAAGGTGGTGAAAAGCAGCTAATGAAAGTTAGATTGCAAGTAGGAGAGTCTATTTACTTCTCTCAATCTTACGAGGGGACTTTTAATCGCAAACAATTCATTACAAAAAAAGACACTTGGGCTTACGACAGATTGAAAGAGAACAAGGCATCAGCAATACAATGGATATTTTATGGGGCAACACCAAAAGGGTATGACGATGAATGATAATTTCCTTAAACTTGGACAGACACCGCTTCGTGGAGAAGTTCGGGCAGCCGCTAACAAGGGGTTCCCAATAGCGGGGGTTCTGTGCTTCGCAGATACATTTGTGCAAGGTGGAAGTTCAGTTCTCCGAATGAAGTTTAGTGCTAAAACAGC
>DLXL01000454.1:22869-23127 GCA_003448025.1 Saprospirales bacterium
AAGTTTAGTGCTAAAACAGCCCGCAATCGCAAACCCATGAAACCGTTGCCGGCAATGTTAAGCAGACAGTTCAAATCTTACCAAGACTGACAATGAGAACTTTATTCTTCGCCCTGACACTTTTTTCAGTAGGATGTTCCGGGCAGCAGCAGACAAAGAACCAGCCTTCAAAAATTGACACACTAAAGCTGTTTGACCCTAAGCCAGAACCAAATTCCGGTGAAGATGTTTTCATGTTTAAGAACTGTGTTGTTTTGT
>DLXL01000297.1:0-3619 GCA_003448025.1 Saprospirales bacterium
TGGTTTTTGGGCCGCTCGACGTAATGTCGTGCGGTTTTTTTATGTCCTTACTAAAATGGTCAAATCGCGCTCCACCTCCCAGTCTTTGGCGTAGAAAAAATTGAGCCGTGCCACGGTTTCCCCGTTCACTTGTAGATCGTGTAAGGCATCCGGCGGCGTGAAGACTCCGGGCTTGATGACCGGCAATGAAGCATTTTGCGGGTGAGGGGCATAGCCCACCCAGGTTTTATACCCCAGCAGTACCTGGAACCAGATCAGAGCCAGCCGGTTTCTTTTACCGGAAAACACCAGCCACAACGGCGCCGAAAGGAGCAGACCCACACACAACAGTAAATCCAGCAATCGTTTATCCCGCCGCCTGCCGGGTTCTGCAATATTGTAACGAATATCAATGGTGTATAATTCGCCAGGTTCGTCCTTGTTGCTACTGCCAATGATGCTCAGACTTTCTTCTGGCACAATTTTATAGGAAACCGCGGGGCCAATTCGGGCCATGTGTGCCATAATGTCCTGCGAGCCAATATCCCTGGAACAAAAAATGATCTCATTGGCCTCGTAAATCCGCACTAAATCCTTCAACTGATCCGGCTCCCCGATGCGCTCGGGGTCTGGATCATCCCCTACCCTGCCGATCAGGTTTTTGCTTTCCATACCCACCCGGTTCAGCAATTCCAGCACTCTTTTGCTCTCCTCCACCGACCCCACAATCAGCAGGTTTTTCAAACGCGAGCTGCCCAGTCGGAAATGCCCGTATTCCCAAAAATGCGCCGCCAGCCGGATGCCCAGCGTAGCGCCAAATGCCCACACCGCACCCATAAGCACCAGAGCGCGTGAAGGCCGGTAATCAAGGTCCAGAAAACCATATACCGCAGACAAAATAAGCGTTCCCAGGCCTAATCCGCGCAGCAACCGGCTCACTTTGTACCGGGCATCATATCCGCCGCTCAGCCATACCGTGCCCAGCCAGATCAGAATGTACAGCGGAAAGTTAAACCACAACACATTGGATTTGAACCAGTGAGGATCGTGGTAATAGTAATTGGCCCAAAAATCCTTCAGGATCACCAGCCCCAGGTAAATAGCCGTTGCATCCAGGGCGGGTAGCCAGGCCCTGCCAATGAAATTCCGGAACAAGGTGAGCCCGGCCCGGAACCAAATAGCCCCGTGCAGCATAAAAATGAACAGCCCGGCGCCCTTTCCGCTGAAATGTTTACGGGCAAAAATGATCATGGCCTGGTAAAAGGTGCGCACATAATTCAGGCTGCCCTTCTTGGTGCTTTCTCCTTTATAATGGATGATCCTGGTTTCGGGGAAATAGTAGTTTTTGTACCCGGCCTGTTGAATACGGTACGACAGGTCAATGTCCTCCCCGTACATAAAAAAGGCTTCATCGAGCAAACCCGAACGGTCCAGCGCGCTTTTCCGCATAAACATGAAACAACCTGCCAGCACATCCACCTCTGCTGTTTGATCCTCGGGCAGATATCCCAAATGATAGCGGTTGAACAGTTTGCTTTTGGGAAAAAGTGTAGACAAGCCAAAGGTCTTGCAAAAAGCTACCCAGGGCGTAGGAAAGCCGCGTTTACTTTCCGGCAGGAACTTGCCGCTGCCGTCAATGAGTTTGCAGCCCAGGGCGCCGGCCTCGGGGTGTGCATCCATGAAGGCCAGGCACTTGCGAAAGGTATCCTCCTCCACCAGCGTATCGGGATTGAGCATGAGCACGTACTCGCCGGTACTCTGACGAATAGCCTGGTTGTTGGCCACCGCAAACCCGGGGTTATCGGTATTGGCAATCAGCTTTACCTCCGGGAAACGCTCACGCACCATGCGCACGGAGTCGTCAGCCGAGTGATTGTCTACCACCCACACCTCGCCATCAATACCCTGCATGGCCCTGCGGACGGAGCCGAGGGCCTGTTCCAGGAAATAGCGGACGTTGTAATTAACAATGACAACCGACAAACGCATGCGGGGGCAAAGATGGGGTTAATAATTGGACGTTGGACTATCAGACGTTGGACATTGGACTGTTTCCTGAGCACAAGTCCATTGTCCAACGTCCAATAATCCAACGTCCAGAATTTAATCAAACACCCCAACTACTACACCCTGTGCCGACGGAATATTCCGCACCTGCAGGGTTCTGTTGTTCAGCATCAAAGGAATAGAAGCAGGAGTAGCCGTAGGAAAAAACATATCCACTCCATTCATAAACGGAAAATTACCGAAGGTACCCACCGGTGTCAGCTCTGTTTGCCCGTCGCCATCGTCGTATAAAAAGTAGGTAATGGCTGTTTTGGACGGCGGCGCATATTGTGCTGTAGACAGCTCGGAACCCGCCACCATGAGCATATCCCGCTGGTGAATGACAGCCTGACTGGCCGAGAACACATTGATCACCGTTTGCTGATCGTTCTTTGGCAGTCCGGCCAGCAGAATGCCGGCCAGCGAAGGCGGCGGCGGTATGGTGCGCAGGTACACCAGACTGTTCAGATGTGTAATGCCTTCGCGGAAATAATGGATCACCCGCTGACTGGCATTGGGCGGGGTGGCAACGAACTCATACGTGGTATTGGCTTTGATGTTCTCCGGACCATATTTGCCGTCGGCATCGGTGAAGAAGGTAAAGTCCGGACTGCTGCCAACCCGTTCTCCGTTGGCCGGATTCACTTCGTAGAGTTCCACTTTGGCATTCAAAAGCGGGGTATTCTCCCCGAAATACAACACTTTTCCGCCAATACAGACCAGCGGCCCCTGAGGCGTTATCTGAAGCGTGCCGGGGTTACTGTTGTGAAAAAACTGCCAGATGGCGGCAAACGATTCCGGACTGGTGGCAATCTGGTAATGATCTTTGCCGGGGATCATGACATTGACGGCGCCCGGAATATCCCCGCCATCCACCACTTCATCTCCGCTGCTCCAGAGGTTCAGGGTGGGCTCGGAGCCGTTTGGGCCGGCCGGGCCCGACTGAACGGAAGAGCCGATGTGCACATAACCATCTACTTTAGCCGCCCGAACAGGATCGGAAAGATAGGTGTAGCAAACTCCGCCACCGGCGCTGTGCCCCATCAGCCGAACCTGGGTGGCGCCGGTTTCAGCCAGCACCTTGTCGATGAACTGATCCAGCAACTGAGGCGTATTGCCGCCGAATTGGTTCAGACTGTTCCAGTCGAAAGCGTATAATTGCTGCCATTTATATCCGTTGGACGTAAATAGCTGATGAAATTTGGTCCAGGTATCGCCCGAAGCAAGGAAGCCATGCACCATCACCACCGGGTATTTACAGGAATCACATTCCACCGGCGACTCCGGCGGCGAGGGTGGATCGGTCAGGGCCAGACTTTCATTTTCCCCGCAAGCCAGGGAAAAAACAGCCATCAGGAGGGCGAGAAGTAGTCGGTTCATCGTGAGAAGAGCTTTGTTTAGTAAGTAATTAGACCAGAATTATCAAAATTGGAGAATTTTCAGAAATCTACCCATTTTTTTCCTGTTGGCATCCCCGCCTAAAGATATTTCAACGAAAGCAGATGAACCCACAAACGTACCTTTTTTTTCACTTTCTTCCTTTTTACTACCGGGCTGGGGGGGGGGGGGGGGGGGGGGGGGGGGACGAAGCACT
>DLXL01000297.1:3732-5186 GCA_003448025.1 Saprospirales bacterium
CCCCCACCCCCCCCCCCCCCTCAACCCCCCCCCCCCATCCCGGTAGCCACCAAAAGTAATCATTCTCACCGCATTTTTCACCATGAGACAACTCCTCCCGGCATTTTTTCCGCTGCTACTCTCTTCCTCCTTCCTCCAGGCCCAGTCCGGCTGCCCGGATCCGCAGGCGCTGAATTACAACGCTTCGGCCAGCGTTAACGACGGCTCCTGCCTGTACCCGGCCACCAGTCACTCCCCTACCCTCCAAACGAAACTCAACGGCGACCTGCAGGAGATCAGCGGCCTCACGCAGGCGGGCGGGCGCTGGTGGGCGCACAACGACAGCGGATCTGACGAGAAATTTTTCCGCGTAAACCCCGAAACGGGCAACCTGCCGCAGCTGATTGAGCTGAAAAACGCCAAAAACCGCGACTGGGAGGATATCGCTGCCTGGAACGACACGTTATATATCGGCGATTTTGGCAACAACAGCAACAACCGGCAGAACCTTGGTGTATACATGGTGCCACTTTCGGAAATAGGCAACAGCGGCAACGAAACCGTGCAGGAATTTGAATGGTCTTTCCTGCCGTTTTCCTACATAGATCAGACCGATTACAGTGCCCAGCCGGAGGACAGTTCGGTGTACGACTGCGAGGCGTTGGTAGTGCGCAACGGGCAGGTACACCTGTTCACCAAAAGCCGGAAAAACTACAACACCGTGCATTACCGGATCAACCCCTCCAACAATGCCGCCGAAATCGTGGAAAGTTTCCACAGCAATGGCCTCATCACCGGCGCCTCGCTCTCGCCCGACGGGAAACTGATTGCCCTGGTGGGCTATGATTTGCGCCCATTTATCCCCACGGTATTCTGCTGGTTGCTCTGGGACTGGCCCGCCGGCACCGATCAGTTTTTTGCCGGCAACAAACGGCGTATAGAGCTCGGCACAGCCCTGCAGGTGGGCCAGGCAGAAAGTATAGGGTTCAACGGCAACCGGACTGCCTATATCAGCAACGAACGTACCACGTTCAATGGCATCACACTGGTAGACGAATCCATCTGGAACGTGGATTTCAGCGCCTGGGTGCCGCTCACGGTGGGTACCCGGCAGCCTGGAAATATGACAGCGTCCTGGAGCGTAAGCCCGAATCCATTCACAGACCATCTTGATTTTCAATGGACGGATAAGCCGGCAGGCATTCGTTTGCTCAATGCTCAGGGAGTGGAGATACTGCGTTTGGAAGAGGCGCCGGAGCGTCTGGAGCTGGGGTATTTGCCGGCCGGGGTGTATTATGTAGTGGCGGGGAATGAGGTTTGGAGGGTTGTGAAACTTTAGGCGGAAGGTAGACGAAATCACTGGGATCATATCCTGATTTTGGACAAAAAGGAGTTGTAGTTAAAGTGTGCATTTTGTATTGCAAAGCTTCAAGAAAACAGCATCACAAGTATTTCATTTTCATTGACTTGTAAAA
>DLXL01000297.1:5195-6353 GCA_003448025.1 Saprospirales bacterium
AGTGTTAGGAGGGTGGCGAAGCGTTAAGAGCCAGCCTCTTGTTTATTTAAAAAAACAGACGTACCTTCAGGTAAATATTCCAACAATCCTAAGCCAATGAAAACGCCTCCAGTAACCTATGAATTCGGCGCCCACAAGGGCAAAGCTGCCTTGCTTCAGGTGCATCCGGTAAATCAGGCAGCACTCCTTCGATTGGTTGAAACACTGCAACTAAAATCGTATAGCAGGAACACGATTAATACCTATCGAAATGAGTTTACGCAACTTTTACAAGTCTTAAAAGACAAAAACGTTGATGAACTGGATGCCGAAAGGTTGCGAAGTTATTTTTTGTACTGCACCAATCAACTTAAGTTGTCGGAGAATACCCTACATAGCCGGATCAACGCCGTCAAGTTTTATTTCGAGCAGGTTTTGAAGCGAGAAAAGTTGTTTTTTGAAATACCCAGGCCTAAAAAACCATCTATTTTGCCCAAAGTCATTAATGCTCAGGATATCAAACGGCTTTTTGAAGCGACCACTAATCTGAAGCATAATACCATGCTGAAACTATGCTACGGCATGGGTTTGAGGGTCAGTGAAATCGTCAACCTTAAGATAACCGATATTGACAGTAAAAACATGCAGGTATTCATAGAAAGAGCCAAAGGGAAAAAAGATCGTTATGTGAACCTTCCGGAAAGCATTTTACTGCAATTGCGGAACTACTATCTGGCGTATAAGCCGAAAAAATATCTGTTTGAAGGTCAATATGGCGATCAATACAGCATCAGAAGCGCACAAAAGGTATTCACGGATGCACTCAGGAAGGCCAAAATCAACAAAAAAGTGGGCATACATGGCTTACGGCACAGTTTTGCAACCCACCTGCTGGAGGCAGGCACAGACATCAGTTTCATACAGGAACTGTTGGGGCATAACGACCTGAAAACTACCTTGCGTTATACCCATGTGAGTAAGCAGACGATTAAAAACATCCAGAGCCCTCTGGACAAACTATAACACAGTCACAACCAACACCAAATGAAAGGCTTGAACAAAATTATGCTGATCGGCAATCTGGGCAAGGACCCGGAGGTGCAAACGCTGAACGGAAACATTAAGGTTGCCAAATTCTCCCTGGCGACCACCGAAACCTATAAGGACGAAAAAGGGCAA
>DLXL01000297.1:6483-6837 GCA_003448025.1 Saprospirales bacterium
ACCTATAAGGACGAAAAAGGGCAAACACAATCCCTAACCGAATGGCACAGCATCATCCTGTGGCGTGGCCTCGCCGACCTTGCGGAGAAGTACCTGCGGAAAGGAACTACGGTGTATCTGGAAGGAAAAAACAAAACAAGGTCTTACGATGACAAGCAAGGCATCAAACGATATGTGACCGAAATCATTGGGGATCATATCCTGATCTTGGACAAAAAAGAATCGTAGCCAATCTGCGCATTTTGTATTGCCCCGATTTAGACACTTTGGCAAGGACAAGTGCGTATTTTGTATTGCGGCACCTTTTCAAAGCAAAAATCCATATCACTACAAGTTCATTTTCAATAATTTATC
>DLXL01000351.1:0-218 GCA_003448025.1 Saprospirales bacterium
GTACATCATGCGGATAGTCAGTTATCATTATTTTCCAGGTAAGTATAGGTATGCCCCGGATTGTCTCAGGTCGTAACATGGCACCCCTTGTTGGATACATACCGTGCGCCATATGGCTGATTGCGCACGGGAATTAGTGGCATCTAAAAGGACTTGCTGAACCCTTGAATTCAGTTGCACATTTCTCGGACTCTTCGACAGTACGGTAAGATGGGTGG
>DLXL01000351.1:377-740 GCA_003448025.1 Saprospirales bacterium
CAGTTCCTGCCTGGTATGTAAAGGATCCATAAAAACCATAAGCAGGTCGTGGAACTGCACATATGGCCAGGAAATCAGTAGTTTATGATCTTCGTAAAACAGACTATCCCCAGGATACAAAACCCGTTTATCCTGTATACCACAGGCAATTCGGTGCGATTGAGCGGCAAAATTTTCTTGTTTTTCACTCAGCGAATCTGACAGGGTGATTACGGTTTCACCCATGATAAAATCCACCAGCCGACCATCTTTCAGGCTGTACATAACCATTGCTGCCTGCCGTTGATTGCGCCAGACGGCATGCGTTTGTTGAAGTCCCCAGAGGATCAGCACCCCGGCCAGTCCCATGAGCCATTTTCCTTT
>DLXL01000351.1:889-2561 GCA_003448025.1 Saprospirales bacterium
CCCATGAGCCATTTTCCTTTTCGGGTGGCCAATGTTGCCCCGAAAAACCCCAGACCGAGGTATATAAAAGGCAAAAACCAATCGGGAATCCAGATATTTCGAATCACCGCTCCGGGGAGTTCCTGGATGAGAAAAATGATCTTGTTCATCCAATGCAGCATCTGAAACAGCAACATGCCCAATATTTCCGCAATTCCGGCCTGTACGCTGTCCAACAGCACCAACAAGGCGCCGCCCCATAAAAAAACAGCACCCACAAGCACTACCACCCAGCCCGATAACCAGAAATACACCGGAAACTGGTGGAAATAGTACAAGGTGAGTGGCAAGGTGCCCAATTGCGCAGAGACGCCCACCAACAATACTTTCAGGGGCTCATTCAGCCAGCGCGACATCGGCGGAAACATTTTATAGAAGCGCGGATAAAAAAACACCATGCCTGCCACCGCGGTGTAAGACAACTGAAAACCCACATCGAACAACAGAAAAGGATTATGCAGGAGCAACATCAGCGCCGAGGCCGGCAACACATTCCAGGCAGAGGCTTGTCGCCAGAACGCTTTCCCCAGCATATACACACTGAACATCACAGATGCACGAAGCACCGATGCCGTAGCTCCGGTGAGCAGGGTAAAAGCCCAGATGACAAAAAGAACAATGCCTGCTTCTGCTATTCTACCCGATTTCCCGCGCCATTTCAATCGGGCCACCAAAAACATCAGCCCGGTGTACAACATACCAATATGGGTTCCGGAAACAGCCAACGCATGCATGGAGCCTGTTTCTGCATAAGCGCTTCGCAATTCATCCGAAAGGTCCTGTGTGTAACCCACCAGCAAGGCAGAAGCCACCGCATATTCCTGAGCCTGCGGGAAATACTTTTGCAATAACCCCAGCAATCTGCTTCTGGATTCATAAGCCATTTCCCAAATACGCCAACCCTGATGCGAATCGATAAGTTGCAGGGAATCTGCCTGCACAAAGGCCTGATAATGGAGGTTTTTATAATGCAGGTAGCGGCTATAGTCAAAAGCATGCGGGTTTTTGGGGCCTTCCGTAACCTGAACGCCAGCCTGAAAACAAAGCCGGTCGCCATAACGCAACATTTCTGTATCCGGTCCGGGCTCCAGAAACAACATCAGATTGCCTGACGCCGGAAGCCAATGGGCTGATCCCGGTTGGCGAAAGCCTTCTATACGAACGGGAATTCTGATTTTTTGTCCTTTGGCAGGCGCTTCATACACCGTACCTACCCAATGCCGGGCCGCCGGCAAAAAGGTACTGAAATGGTTTTTCTGCCATCTTTCATCATGCCGGATAAAGTGATCATATCCAAACAGCAACAAAAGCAGATTCAGGAACACCCCAAAAAGCCATCGGAAACGGTAGGCAAAGGAGCGTGTGGACAGTATTGCGCCAAGTGCCAAGCCAGCGATTAGCATGGTGCGCAACCATGGAAGAGGAATATCCAGCCACGCGGCCAGGCCCAGGCCGGCAACAAACGGGATAAACAAACGGAGGCAGGGATCCTCGTGTGGATTCATTTGGCATATTTCTCTGGGGGTCTAGGGCGTAAATAATACCAAAGTTAAAGGAAAGGGAGGAAGGATGCAATAGGCGGGGCACAAATTTATGTTTGGAAGGCAGGGGGTACACGAAGGCGCAAAGGCGG
>DLXL01000351.1:2702-5922 GCA_003448025.1 Saprospirales bacterium
CCAAATATAGCCTTTGTGTCTTCGCGCCTTCGTGCCTTTGTGTAGCTCCTTACTCTGTTACCAGGATTTTGGAACTTGCTTTCCAATCGCCAGATCGTAGTTCCAATAAATATAATCCAGCAATGGATGGTCCGTTCAGAGTAAAGACGCCTGGTTCGCTTATGGAAGTATTACCTGAAGAAAAAGCTCTTCCCGCAATATCATAAATAGCCCAGGAAATGCCATCGGAAGGTCTATGTGGAACTGAAACTGTCAATGCTGCGCCTGAAACAACCGGATTAGGTGAAAGAGAAATCATACTGTGGCGGTTATCTGGTTCTGCTGTGGCTATCATCAGACAGGAATCCTGCACTTCATAGGCGCCTAAGTCAACCTGCAGGAAACGAATTCTTGGATTTCCGTCCAAATCTGTTGTAAGCCCAAGGGAGTCTACTAATGTATTCAAGCCCTTGTTCACCGTAGAATCACAGGATTGCACGTGAAAATCATTGTTTTGAATGCTCACAAAGTCTGGTATAAAGTTAAATACCGTATGATCTCCAAAAGGATATTTAGGACTTACTTCATCGTCAAGACTTAGATAGGTATAGTCAATAAAATACCCATCCATATTTGCACTAAATATCGTGTAATCTGAAAACATCTTATCAAAGGTAGCATCATCCACAATGATACAATTATTGATGTACCAGTTATTATAACCGCTTGTTCCAAGCGGTGAATTTCTTTTCTCAAACACAATTTCCCCATTTTCATAGAATGTGCAATTCGTAATATGCACTTCGCATTGTGCACCATCACCTGGTGTACAGGCAATACCGGATTGGTTTTTAGCAAACAGGCAATTAGTAAAGTTACTTAAGAAATGATTACCACCGGCTCTAATAGTATACACCGTTCCAGTAGGAACTGTGCCCTTATTCTCAATAAAGGTGCAATTATCTACATGTAGATTTAATACATCAGCCCCAATCATTACCCCGATACATACAGTGCTAACAATGTTACCCTCAAATTGGCAGTTAAATATATCAGCATCAAGCTCAACTCCGGAAACGAAAACTGTCCCAAAAGTAGCTGCCCTATTCTCCAAAAATTGACTATTGTTCATTTGAAACGTAGACTGGGAATTTACATCGTTGTTATCTTTCATATAAATCGCACTTGTCTCACTTCCATAATTCCCCTTAAAAAGCCCCCCTTCAACCAACAGAGAACAATCTTTATCATGCGTAAAGTAAACAGCTCCACCAATGCCAAAACCTGAAGTATCCTTTTCAAACAAACAGTTTTTGAATATGGTGGTGGATTCATTTTCAACCATATAAATACCCCCTCCATGCATCAGATAAGTGGAGTTTCTTGTAAACGTGCATTGTTCGAATATGTAGGGTTTATAGGATAGTCCAGGGCCGGCTTTGTACAGTCCGCCACCGGAAAAAAGCACCCGGTTGCCATCAAAAATGCAATTTTTGAAAACCGGATTGAGCAGGTTCCCTCCATCCCAGGCACAGTACACACCTCCTCCGTATTGGGCATAATTATTGGCAAAACGGCAATTGGTTATTTGAGGAGCGCTGATGCTACCATTAAAGGAAGACTCCAGCAACAAGCCACCACCTCTTTCGTTCGTGGAGGGCGGCTCGTCGCCATTAGCAATGCCATGTGTAATGGTAAAGCCATCCAGCACACTGGTACTATCCAACCCAGCGCCATACATTACATGATAGGAATTATCCATACCCTCCGGACCACCTATGTTTCCGCTTAAAATGGTTTCATTCAACTCGTAGTCTCTTTCTGAGACATTTAACTCTGTTCCGTCAAAACCACCGTACAGCTTCACGCCATTTTTCCACACAAATGAAATGGTTCTATTGGTTGAAGCGGTTGGGAAATATTGCCCATTGGCTACCCATACTTCATCTCCATAGTTTGCCAGGGCTAAAGCCTGTTGGAGGTCAGAAAAAGCATTGGCCCAGTTGGCGCCGTTTTGCTGTCCGCCGGAAACAGCCTGGTTCACGTAAAAAATAGACTGCGCTTGCAGAGACAGGGATAGGAACAGAAGCGGGAGAATGTGTTTCATGTTGAGCGTTGTATTTGAATGAAAATAAATAGTTAGTGATAAAGCAACTGGCCAAATTGTCTAAAATCTCAATTAGTGTTGTATAAGTAGTCGTCCTTTACCAACAATTTCAATTGGGTCAGAAAGCACCCAAAAATAAAACCCAGAAGACAGATCATCAACCGTTAATGTATACGAATTACGGCCTGAAATAGGGCTTGACTTAATAATTTGACCGTGTATGTTAAAAAGAGTCAGTTGGGTTGACTTGTGAAAAGGTTCTGTTGTAGAAAAGATGACCTGATCGTACGCTGGATTCGGAAAAACGACTAATTGTTGTAAATCAGTTGTTTCAATAGCATTATTTACAAGTAAAATTTCGAACTCAGAAGTAATGATACAACCTTGTTCATCAGTTACAGAAATGGTGTAAAGACCAGAGGATAAGTCTGTGATTGAATCTTCGATGCTACCTGTACTCCATGTATATTTATATGGCATTGTGCCGCCATAAACATTAATGAGCGTAATGCTACCGTTTGGACTCTGGGAATTGCTATTATGAGTAATAATTGCTTCAATACTTAAACTATCAGGCTCAACTATTGTGACATTCAAAGTATCTGTACAATGATCAATATCCCGCACTATAGCCATATAAGTTCCGGCCATTAATTGGGAACGTGAACTATCTTGAGAATTATCATTCCATAAGAAAGAATATGGCTGAATGCCACCATGAACTACCAAATTAATGGCACCATCTTCTAGGCCATTACAGCTAACATTTAACCATTCAGCCTCTGTGTGAAAAATAGAAGTTTCATATGCCCCTATATCCGGGATGCCATCTTTCCATCGATTATTACCTGCCAAATCGGTTAATAATCCAAACTGTGCTACCCAAGTACTATCACCTTGATTTAATAGAGGCGAACATCCACTCAAAGAGAAATCCTCCATTGTTGTGTCTCGAAAAAGTGGATCAATATTGAAGATCAAATTTTCTTCACAGAATAAAGAATCTCCCACCGAAAAGGTGGTTTTTAAAGAGTCGCAATTTTCAGCGTCCACATAACTGTTAGTCAGAAATACATCGGCTCCATAGGTTGCCATCCACTCTTTCAGACCATTCGCCTTGTTCCCATAAAACAT
>DLXL01000351.1:6052-7683 GCA_003448025.1 Saprospirales bacterium
GTTTATTATTGTATCGTGAGCTCCCGCAAAACCTCCATGAAATATTGCCCCTCCTCTTAATCCAGTTCGGTTATTGACGAATGTAGTATTCAAAAAATAATTAGAAAGATAAGTTCTGATTGCCCCTCCTTCGCGAGTTGCTAAATTATCAATAAAGAGTGAATTTTCTATTATCAGCCAATCAGCATTTATTGCCCCGCCAATGAAGGCTTTATTTTGTTTAAACAAACAATTGCTGATATGGAAATTTCTGCCCAAAATGCTTCCTCCAGTACCTGGTTGCGATATAAGATCCCCCGCCTCATTTGAAATAAACGAACTTTGCTTAATTTTCAAAGGAGAAACGTTATTATTGGATTGATGGGATATGCAGCCTCCATTTTTCGCCGTGTTTTTTATAAACGTCGAATTAGAAATAGTAAAATTTAAATTAACGTTGCCATTATATATGGAAATGGCACCAACGGTATTTGCATTGTTTTCTTCAAATATGCAACTGTCTATAATCATCTTGTGCTGAGGGGCCGAACCAACCCCAATACTCAGTGCTCCTCCCTCCAAAGCCTGATTTCCATTAAAATAGCAATGCCTGATGGCAAAACCGCCAGATCCTTCTGAAAAATTTACGCCAATGGCAGATCCTCCTGCAGCACAACAATTATTTAAAAACCGACAATTATTTATGCTTAAATATGTCGGAAAAGTAGGAGTAGAACTATAAAGGAATATACCACCTCCGAAACAATTATGCTGATTTGCTGCACAAGGTTCGCCATTAAATGGCCCTGCTAATACATCTCTAAAGGTGAATCCATCGACTAATGTAGTAGAGTCTGTTGCAATACAATAAATAATATTATAGGGTGGAAAAACTACTCCATTCTGCGAGACCATATATTGGGCAGTCAAAATCGTCTCATTTAATTTCCAGTTCCTTTGGTTTTGGTTTGTCTCCCATCCGGAAAATCCTCCGAGTAATTTCACCCCGCTAATCATGTTGAAGCTATTGGTGATCCCCTCCAAATAGGGCTTGTAAGTCCCTTGCGCTACCCAAACTTCATCTCCATATTGTGCCGTTGGAAGCGCTTGACTTAATTCATTGTAAGCATTGATCCAAGAAGTTCCATTGTTGCCCCCTAAGGCATTTTTGTTGACGTAAATAATTTTAGCCCATGAAGGAACAGATATCCCCAGGAGTAGAAACCCGAATAACCAAATCTGGATTTTTTTCATTTGAAATGAGTAACCCTGCCTCATTTAAAATAAAATGAGGCAGGGTTATTATTTAATGTTATTACCTTTTGATAAACCTACCATTTTTTATGGTGTCTTTTGACACAAGTTGTACATTGTAGACACCTTCTGGCAAGGAATGAATCTCTGTATTAAGTGTCAATGCATTGACTCCTTTTTGTAGGGTTTTATTAAGAGATATCATAACTCGACCATGAGAATCAAAAAGTGTTAATGTACCTCGGTCTTCTTCAGAACGCGCTTCGAAAATAATTGAAACATTATCGCCAGCTGGGTTTGGAAAACAGAATAAATTACTTTCCCCAGCTTTGTTGGAAAGAGAAGAATTGTTTTCTGAAAATCCATCCCTATTTCTTGCAAGAATCGGCGTAATAATT
>DLXL01000351.1:7829-8158 GCA_003448025.1 Saprospirales bacterium
GTCGGCGTAATAATTGCTTGAAGTTCGACATCATCAACACAGCCGGAGGCATCAAAAAAGCCAGTTGGAATCGCAACCTTTTCTTTGTCCCAGTTCAGCACAGTACTTATTTCAGAAATAGGCTGTAAGGCTTTAACCTTCATTTTGAAAAGTGCCCCCCCTTCGGCACCTTCAGAACCAAGAGTATGAGGTGGGGCGTTTGATTTAAACCAAGCCACATTTATTTTATCCTCTTCTAACTGGACGAGGCCTGTATTTTCTTCTTTTGAAAACTCTGGTAAGTCACCAGAAACAACATCGAGTAATTCTAACTTCTCATGGTCAATAAT
>DLXL01000571.1 GCA_003448025.1 Saprospirales bacterium
TTGTCAAAATCCCAGGCCCAGCCAATCACGCCCGGAGCAGTACCCATAAACATCACCGGCTCACCAACACAGGCAGGGTTTGGGTTAGCGGAAATGACCGGCACCGGAGCGCCTCCAATAGTGATGGACCGTGTGATCTTTGCCTGGCATCCATTCGCGTTGGTTACCGTAAGCATTACGGTATAGGAACCCGGACCGGGATAGGTGTTCATCGGATTCTGAAGGCTGGAATTGTTCCCATCGCCAAAATCCCAAAACCAGGAAACAGGCCCTTCTCCGGGCAGGAAAGTACTCAGGTCTGTAAAGGTTGCTTTGGTGCAAAGCCCCGTAAAACTAAAATTTGCTGCCAGCGGAACACAAACTTGTCGGCTGGCAGTAACCAGACAAAGCCCTGTACCTGGAGGGACCTCTGGCACTACTCCGGAAAGGAGCACATTGTAGCATCCTGCCTGCGTATAAGTATGTACGGCATTTTGCAGGGTTCCATTATTGGCATTGCTGTTTGGATCACCAAAATTCCAGCCCGTAAGCGTTACGTTGGCACTGGAGGTCACTGCAAAGTCTACGATATTGCAATTTGGCGTCTGGTTGGTGGCGGTAAAAGACAGGTTATAGGGTTCCGGATTACAAGTATCAGCCAGGCAACTATCCTGTACAACCAAAACGGTATTGGAGGTGTTCATACAACCATTTGCATCCGTTACCACCGCCCAATAACTAAAAGCGGCCGGTGCATTCGTATTCGCGTGTACCAATGTGTCCTGCCCTGGAGGGAATCCCTGTGCTGTTCCATTACAAAACCAGGAAAATGAATACCCCGGGCCATTTTGGGCATACAGGGTAATGCTGGCTGGATTGGGCGGAACGATACAAATAATAGATGTGCCAGGCGGGGAAACCGAAGCCACAGGACCTGGAAGCGCTGTTGCCAAATAAGTATCAATAGCTGTGCAGCCGTTGGAATCAGTAGTAGTAACAAGATAATTGCCGCCGGTAGTAATGGTAATGGTCTGAGTAGTAGCGCTGGTTGACCATTGATAGTTGCTAAAACCGGCACCGGCATTCAATATGGCTGGTACTCCCGGACAAAGGGTTCCAATTTGGGTGATAACCGGTTGTACGGGAGCGTTTACTGTAATGGATAAACTTGTTGAAAGAGAGGCATTACATAAATTGACCGTCAGGGTGAGTGTGGCAGTCCCCGAAACGTTATTCCATTGCACCATGACATTGGGAGTACCCTGTCCTCCCACCACACTTCCAAGGTTGGCAGGTGAAACTACCCAGCTATAAGTAGCTTCCGGGTGTTGGGCCGGGCCTGCAGCATAATTTTGTACAGAGTTGATACATCCGGGCGGACCTGTTATACCCAGTGGCCCATTCAGCACTTTTGGTATGATGGGAAGCTGGATGGTGTCTGACATACAGTTTGGCGACGCCAGACTGGTGTGTTTGACGGCAAGGAAATACGGCCCGGTTGTATTCCAGGTTACTACGATGGGATTGCCGGTGAAAGAGGCTGGCGTTCCACCAACCACACTCCAGTCAAAAGCAACGCCTGGTTCTGTGCTTTGGGCAATATAGGTGTAGGTATCTCCCGGGCAAATTACACCCGGACCATCGATGGCATCCGGAGGCGCCACTTCCAGTACCTGAATCACTTTTGTAACCACACTATTGCAATAAACGGATGGGCTGGTCGGTGTAGCAGTTACCACAAAAGTCCCTGGCCCGCTACTCCATGTTGCGGTAATATTGTTGGTTCCCTGACCAACAAACGGAACTGCCGGGGAAATCGTCCAGTTGTAAGTTGCCAAAGGGGCTGCGGTAGCAAAGAAGGAAGAGGTTGAATTCAGGCATACCACACCCGGAACAGGGCCTGTGACGTCAAACCGGGGTTTAATATTAACGGTCAATGTAGCAGTACCCATGCACTTTTCCGGATCATGCCCGGGCAATCCGCTCAGAAAATCGCTGTAATAATTCAACGTAATGGTGCCGGTGGGTCCGGGCCCCCACTGGATGGTAACGGTATTAGTGCCCTGCCCTGCCAGAATCGTTCCTCCGGTAACCTGCCAGTTGTAATAGGCACTGATCCACTTGTCCACGGTATAGGTATTGGTGGAGTTCTGGCATACATCATTGGCGCCATTGATCAGGGTAGTGGCTGGTATGATGGGAACTGTAACCGACACAGTGTCGTCGCAATACAAACTATCACATCCGGTTACATAAAGAGAAACTGTTCCAATCGGTCCGGCGCCCCATTGCACACAGATGGTATCCGTACCCTGACCGGTAAACGGGATAGGGAGGTCATTTTCGTCCAGAACAGCCCAGTAGTATGTGCCGCAATTAGGGGCATCCGTCCAGTATTTGGTGCTGTCTTCTGCACATAAAGTGGAGATACAATAAATATCCGGACCTGGCAGAGAGTCTACCACTACGTCCATGCAGATGGAATCCGAACAACAACACAGTGGATGGCCTTCTTCGTCATAGTTGTCTCTGGTCACCGTAAGGCATACGGTGTAAGTGCCGGGCGAGTCGTAGGTATGCGACATCTCGAACATCGTAGAAGTGCTTCCATCCCCATAGTCCCAGAAATAACTGTTGCCCCCGGTAGAGGTATTGTTAAAACTGATAGAAGAACCGAGGCAAACATTGAAATCAGATGGCTGGAAATCGGCAACCGGTCCTTCCAAAATATTGACACAAACCTGAATAATGGTTTGCTGGTTGTTTGGGTCTGTTATGGTGAGGGTAACGGACCCGCTACCCATAGCACCCCAGGACACTAATATTTCAGCCGGATTTGCTCCGGCAGCAAAGGTGCCGCCGGTGACCATCCAGGTATAATTATTCAGTGGATTGTAGGGGTAAAAATAAGTGGATTCAGAATTTTCACATGCGTAGGCACACCCGGGGGGGCCACCTACAGGGTCGCCGGGCCCGGCATAGTCCTCCATATTGACAAAAAAGCAATCAGGTTTTGGACATTTAACCACAATTTTGATTCTGGCAAAACAATTCGGTCCGGAACAGTTTTCGAATCGGTATACCAGCGTATGCTCGCCACAACAGCTTTCACTTCCGTTGAAAAAAAGTTGACCATCAGGGCTCAAATCAAAACAGGGTGATTGGCCCACCAAAAAAACTTTAGGGTTAAAGCCCTGCGGTATACTGTCGTTACTGGTAACGTTGAAAAGAAAATTTTGGCCAACCATGATGCAGATTGAGTCGTCTACGGCAACCAGATCACTTTGACTGAAGGAAATGGTTGAAAGGGAAAGTAATAGACTGTATACGGCAACAGATAGTAGATTTTTCATCAGGAGAAATGCAGTTAAAGGGTAATCTGGAATAATCTTTTGCAAATATAATCTAAAAAAGTGCCAATATTGGTATTTTGGCTTATTTGGCGTTTGTTATTTTGTAATTTGGGTTTTTTTTCAGAATTTTTCAAGGTTAATTCAGTTTCCAAATCTGCTAACACCGATAAACCGTAGTTGTATGCTTTTGTGATGTTGCTGATGAATTCCAGTCATTGGAGAGGCGGTTCAGCGTATGGGGCAGCCGCACAGGTTGCAGAGAGGAAAATGAAAAAGGGTGACAGAGATCCTTCTGGATAAAAGCGCTGTTACTTTTGGAAAATATGTTGACAAGTGATAACTTTGTTACGCTTTGGTATAGTACTATTAGAGATTTACGTGTGTTTAGTAGCCAGATTGACTATTTTGCCTGTATTTACGGATAATATAGCTCCTTATTACCGGCATAATGATTAAACCCGTGCTTCGTGGGTTTGTGCATCAGAACCGACACTTCCTGGATTTTTTCGATTTAATCCTGAATTTTTTTAGCAGATTTAGTTAAAGTTCAAAGTCTGTTTTATCCGATATCACTTGTTCGCGATGAGTGCCGTGTAGTGTGTGCTACACAGCGGGTCTGTCCTATGCCCCGAAGCCAAAGTGGTGGCATATGGCAGCAGTCCTGATTAAAGTGTTAGACATATTACAGGTGAACGAATTCGTGGTAACTTGCTTACATTTAACACATTGCAACGATAGTTTCAATGAAATCAATTCTTATTTTCATTTTCAAAATTACTTCTTTATGCAAAACCGATTTTTGTTTTGTGAAAATGGGGGGGGGGGCAAATAATTCCAGCATTAAATTACGAAAATCCTTTATATGGACGTTTTATATTTT
>DLXL01000306.1:0-2403 GCA_003448025.1 Saprospirales bacterium
TGATAGGTGTAGATACCGGTGCACTAACCGGATACACCTAAATGTTCCAGGACCGTGAGCGGATTTACGAACTGTTTGAGGAAGTGTGCGGCTCCCGTCTGACTACTAATATTGGTCGGATTGGAGGAATGGAACGCGACTTCACTCCAACTTTTCACGCCAAGCTAAAAGACTTTTTAAAGACTTTCCCAGCTCGTTTTGAGGAGTTTTGCGGATTATTGGAGCGCAACCGGATTTTCATGGACCGCTGCATCGGTGCCGGACCCATTTCTGCCGAAATGGCTATGGCATATGGATTTACGGGGCCGAACCTCCGTGCGGCAGGGATAGATTATGATGTTCGTGTGATGAGTCCATACAGCAGTTATGATGATTTCGATTTCATTATTCCTGTTGGGGTAAATGGCGATACATACGACCGATTCATGGTGAGACAGGAAGAGATCAGACAATCCTTGAGGATCATCAACGATGCTTACAACAATTTACCTGAGGGTCCTTACCATGCGGATGTTCCGGAATTTTATCTGCCGGACAAGCCGGATGTTTATACCAAAATGGAAGCCCTGATCTACCATTTCAAAGTGGTGATGCAAGAAACTCCTATTCCGGTTGGTGAAGTGTACCATTGTGTGGAAGGCGGTAACGGTGAGTTAGGTTTCTACCTGATTAGTGATGGAGGTCGAACACCCTATCGTTTACACTTCCGTCGCCCGTGTTTCATATATTATCAGGCGTATCCTGAAATGATTAAAGGCGCCATGCTCTCAGATGCTATCCTGACCATGAGTTCAATGAATGTAATTGCCGGTGAATTGGATGCCTGATAATGAGCATAAATACGTGAAAAACAGTTAATTAAAATCAAGTCTGACCAATGCATACTGCAACTCAGGACGCCCCACCCTTTAAATATTCAGAGGCTGCCCGCAATGAAGTGCTGGGCATCATAAAAAAATACCCGGAAGGCAAGGGCAAAAGCGCTATTCTTCGTGCACTGCATATTGCTCAGGAGGAAAATAACGGATGGTTAAGTGTTCCGGCCATGGACGAGGTAGCGGCTACCCTGGCCATTGCCCCCATTGAGGTATACGAAGTGGCATCCTTTTACTCCATGTTCAACCTGGCTCCGGTGGGAAAATATGTGCTGGAGTTCTGTCAAACCGGCCCATGTGCCATTGAGGGTGCTGAAAAGATCATTGAGTATACTAAACTAAAACTTGGTATTGGAAAAAACCAAACCACCCCTGATGGGATGTTCACGATCAAACAAGTGGAATGTTTAGGAGCTTGCGGCTATGCCCCAATGATGCAGGTCGGAGAATTCTACCATGAGCACCTTACGGAAGCAAAGATGGATCAATTTATTGAAGACTGCCGTGCCGGAAAAATTAATAAAGGCACCTGGAAAATGCACTAAAGTTTAGAGAATATGAAACAATTGGTGATAATACTCTGTGTAACAGGTTTTTTGTTTGCCTGCCAAAACCAGGCTGAACCACCTAAGCAGGAGGTTCAGGAGGTTCAGCAGGTTGAGAGACAACCTGTTGACAACCAGGAATTTGAGAAGCAAAAAGAAGCAGCTGAGAAAGAAGGCGTTTATATTTCCAATTCGGATATCGTTGGATCAGGCAAGGCTAATATCATTGGGAAAAATGTAGCCATTAGGAAAGGTGCAAGTTTTAGCACCGAGAGTCTTGGAGTTTTTGCGGAAAATGAACCAGTAACGATGATTTCCTATCAAGTGGTTCAATCGGAAGGAGAAGGAATTTTGAATCAACCTGTAACCTTAAGTGGCAAAGGCGGGAACATAACCGTTGCAAAAGGCAAAACAATTCTCATAGTTGGAACAAATAATGCAAATAGCAACCTACTGGTAGCATACGATGATCCTAAAAAAGGCAGATTTGAAGGCGAAGTAAATGCTTCAGTATTTCAAACCAGGATTTTTGCCGTGTGGCATCAGGTTGAAAGGCCAAATGGTGAAAAGGGCTGGGTGCTTGGTAAAGATTTGCAACCCAAATAATTATGCCACCATTAACCAAAAAAGAATTTGATGAAGTACTGGCCAGAAAGCCTGAAAGCAGGTATAAATACTTCATTCGGACCGTAACTGCAGAAGAGGAAGTGTGGGGACTCGCTGATGATGAAGGATGGCTGATGCTGGAAGTAGACGGTGAAAATCAGGATGCACTGGCTGTTTTTCCAAATCCTGAGTTTGTCCAGGCATTCCAGCAGGCAGGTGAAGGAGCTTTTGATGAATACCATGTGGAAGCGTTGGATTTATATGAATTTTTTGAGTGGCTGGAGGATTTCAAAACAGAAAACATCAAAGTGGCGGTATTCCCAACTCCCAACTTCCAAAGTGCCGTAATGAAACCAGAGGTTGTGAGAGCAGATTTG
>DLXL01000306.1:2648-3020 GCA_003448025.1 Saprospirales bacterium
TGAAGTAACAGCCATTTTCAAAATGCCCGGCGACAAAAGGCTGGAGCACTTTTTGGAAACCGTTTCCAAAAATAAAATGGCTTACGGGATTTCGGACGATGAAGGCTGGGCACTGCTGGGCGACAATGACGATACCGATATTTTGCCTTTTTTTCAGGCGCCTGAATTAGCAGAAGCCTTTCGCAAGTCTGCAGGTTTTAATGACTATGAGGTAGAAGAAATCGACTGGGAATTATTATTGGAATGGCTACCCGAACTGGAAAGTGATGGTGCAATGGTAGCGGTCTGTCCCAACACCCGTTTTGAGGGGCCAATTGAAGAACCGGGGAGGCTGTTAGGAGCTTTAATGGGGTGAGTTTTTTTACCGCAGAG
>DLXL01000306.1:3337-3729 GCA_003448025.1 Saprospirales bacterium
TTTGTGGGGAGTTTTTTTACCGCAGAGTTTGTGATTATTGGAGAAATGACTATATTTATAGTAAACTCTCTAAAATTTCACATGTAAAAACACTACGGTATGGAAACCAATGAAATCACTCGACAAATTTTAGATTCGGCAATTATGGTCCACAAAATAATGGGACCCGGTCTGCTTGAATCAATTTATGAAGTTTGTCTAAAAAGAGAACTTGAATTAAGAGGTCTGAAAGTGGATGCCCAAGTGCCAATTCCTGTTATATACAAGGGTGAGCCAATATCCAAGGAGTTCAAAATAGACCTTTTGGTTGAAAACGAGGTAATTGTTGAGTTAAAAGCGGTAGAAGCCATGCTGCCTGTTTTCGATGCTCAAATCATTAGTTACCTTAAGCT
>DLXL01000391.1:0-8799 GCA_003448025.1 Saprospirales bacterium
ACAGATCCCTGAATTTGAAGCGGTGACGCTGGATGGCAATCAAATTAGCCGAGAAAATTTGAAGGGTAAGCCGAGTATTCTGAATTTTTGGTTTACCTCCTGCGCGCCCTGTGTGGCGGAGATTCCCGGCTTCAATGCTATGGTGGATACTTTTGGAGACCAGGTGAATTATGTTGCAATAGGGCGGGATGATAAGGCAGAGGTGCAGGAGTTTCTGAGCCATACGCCCTGGAAATTTCAACAGATCACTGACGGCGCATCGCTTATGAAAGAGCCATTTAAGGTGCAATGGGGCTTTCCCACTACTTTTTTGTTGAATAAAGACGCAGAAATTATACTGGCTATTTCCGGAGGTAAAACAGATGGCACTGCGGCAACTGCCATACAGGAAAAGTTGGTTCCTGAGATTAAAAAGGCGTTGAAATGAATATTTTCAGATACCTGCATATACTTCTTCCCCGGAAAAAATCTGATAGACAAATGATACAGCAAAAGATCTTGTCTGCTTACGAATCGTTGGCGGAGAAGTATAACGAACTAATAGATCACAAGCCGCATAATGCCTACTATGACCGGCCAAACACCCTGGCGCTTTTCCCGGATGTTCAGGGCAAAAAAATTTTGGATGCAGCCTGTGGGCCGGGCAAATATGCTGAAATCCTGATTGAAAAAGGAGCAACTGTTACTGGGTTTGACATCAGTCCCAACATGGTGCAAAAGGCGCGGGAACGCAATCGTCTTTCGGAAGAATTTTTTGTACATGATTTGACCACTCCGTTCACCATGTTCCCGGATGGCAGTTTTGACATCGTTTTATGCGCCTTGGCATTGGAATATGTTGAAGACTGGACGAATACTATACGAGAATTCAACAGGGTCCTGGTTCCTGGAGGCCTGCTCATTATCTCTATCACTCACCCATTTTTCGACTATAACTTTTTTAACTCGGAGCGGTATTTTGAAGTGGAGGAAGTGAGTTGTGTTTGGAAGGGATTTGGCACACCAGTAGAGGTTATCAGTTATCGGCGTTCGCTGGGTGCATGCCTGGAGCCTTTGACTGAAAACGGGTTTTTTCTGGATAAACTGGTAGAACCGCTGCCTGTGGCGGAATTCGAAAAATTGGATCCGCGACATTTCCGCGAACTCAATGCATTCCCTTCTTTTTTGTGTTTAAGAGCAGTAAAAAAATAACAGATGTAAAATTTGCCTTCTTTACAATATAGTTTGCTGCCACTTCGCACAAACACCCCGTCCTAACAAGTCTGACAACCGAATCAACATATTATGGGAATAGACATCTGCGCTATCATGAAACACAACCTTTCAGCGGAGCAAATTGTGGCTTTGCCTGAGGTGATGAGATCATGGAAAAAAGTGACGGACCATTACAAAAACCACAATGAATGGCCGCTTTCTATCGAAACCCCTCAATGGGATTATTACGGTAAAACGGTCATAACGGCTAGTGATATTGAGAAAGAATGGGAGGGTTGGGAAACCCGTTCAAATGTGCCCAAAATGTGTAATTTGAGTGCCGGGTATGCCGATTTCAAGTTCAATCGGAATACCCTGATTGCTTGTCCATGGCCACAACACAAGTATGGGAACCTGGATACCAATTTTACCAGAACCTACATACTTGAACTGTTCCGACTCATTGGAGCTGAATTCCAAACAAATAAAATTATCTATTGTCCTGATAGTGCTTGTTATACCTCAATCATTGAAGAAAAGTCCCGGGAAGGGATGTCATTGGAAGCCTTGGAGGTATTTGGAAGAGCCACTTTCGGTCGGATACCGGAAAGGCTGACAGAAGCTGTTCTCAATTACTTTTTTATAGATGACTTTCAACTGGATTTAACAGATTTTAATCCGGATACCTGTCTGTTTAATCGGATCAATGAAGAGTATTTTTTAAGTCAAAAATTTGGTCAGGAATTTATCATTCACCGGCTATAACTGCACACCAAGTCTATTTTTGTTTTCAAGGGTTATGCTTGTACTCCAACAAGTAAATGTATGCCGAAATGATATTCCGGCAGGCCTCGTCAAGAGGCCGGAATACCATTCCGGCATACATGAATATCTATTTCCCTTTGTCCAATGCCGCCTCTATCCTCCCCAAACAATCCTGCAAATGGTACCGGCTCATGCTGTCGTTGCTCGACATGGCTGCGGCGCCGATAGCGGTTTTTAATTGCTGGAGGGTAGCCAGCGCCAATGAAGGCACATCCGATTTCTTGGCATCGGCGGGTTCTTTATGGAGCGTGATCATTTTATCCAAAAATGCTTTCTGCAAATTACGGCGGTGTACACTGATGGCCTGTCCGCTGCCGAGTTCAGACCAGATGCCGCTGCGCAGGTCGTCGAACAGGTTGGCGGCCGTATAAGTAGCCGGATCGGCAGCTTCGTTTTCGATCATGCGCTGCAGACGCGCGTTAGACAACAAGCTGTTCAACGTGCCTTCCTGGATTCCAGTGATGGCCGCCACGCCATTGTCGGGGCGGATTCGTTTAAGAATAACCGGATCCATGAGCCATTGCGGGGTCTGGAACAGTTGCTTGTTGAGGAAAGCCACGGCCTCGCGCTGGCGGGCAGTCGGTGCAGCTTCGTACACCACGCCGTCCTGATCAGTGGTTTTAGGGCTTTCATACACGCCACCCACCCATTTGGCCACATGACCCATGTACCGGCGGAACTGGCCCACTACATTGTTGTAGGTTTCTTCTACTTCATTATAGTTTTCGGCTTCTGCTTTGGTCCATTGTGCAATATTAGGCAGGATGCGCTGCAGGTTTTTGATGCCGTATTCAGAAGCCAGCACGGAATTGTCGCCCAGGTCTTCGCTTTGGGCGCGCGGGTCGTAGGAGCTGCTTTCCGTCAGGAAGTGCAGGCGCGGATTGCCGGCCGCTTTATCCAGGTAGAGTTTGTTCAGGATTTTTTTGTCCTCCTCGGCGCTTTTGGTGTTGTAAATGGGCTTGTAACCCCATTCAATGGCCCAACGATCATAATCGCCTACGCGCGGGAACAGGTCGGTAATACCGTCTTCCGGCTGTGCCACGTAATTGAAACGGGCATAATCCATGATGGAACTCGTGTGGCCGTTTTGCTCCATGAATTTTTTGTCGCGCAGCTTCTCCACCGGCGTGGCATGGCTGGCTCCGAAATTGTGGCGCAAACCCAGGGTATGCCCCACCTCGTGCGCTGATACAAAGCGGATCAAACGCCCCATCAGCTCATCGTCGAGCTCGCGCGGACGGGCGCGCGGGTCCACGGCAGCGGTTTGAATGGTGTACCACATTTTGAGCAGGCGCATTACATTGTGGAACCAACCAATGTGGCTTTCAATGATCTCGCCGGAACGCGGGTCGCTCACATTGGGTCCGTAGGCATTCTGAATGTCTGAGGCAAAATACCGGATCACGGAAAAACGCGCGTCTTCCAGGCTCATTGTGGTGTCGTTTTCCGGCCAGTCGCGGGCCAAAATGGCATTTTTCCAGCCGGCCTGCTCAAAAGCCGGTTGCCAGTCTTCCACGCCTTGTTTCAGGGCTTTGCGCCATTTGAGCGGGGTAGCCGGGTCTATGTAGAACACGATGGGTTTGGCCGGTTCAATTTTTTCGCCCTTTTGCTGGCGTTTGGCATCGGCGTCGTTTTTGGCTTCGAGGCGCCAGCGCACGGCGATGGTTTCGTCTTCCGCTTTTTGAGAGTTATCGTCGTATACCGTGTATCCTGTGGCAAAATACCCCACCCGTTCGTCAAAAAAGCGTTTGCGCATGGGTGTTTTGGGCAACAGGATGACCGAGGTATTCAGCTCAAACGTGACTACCCCGGCAGACAGTCCACCCAGCAAATTGGGGCGTTCAAAGGGGTCGGTGGAAGGTTTGATAGAAGGCGGCGAGGTTTTGTAGGTTTTTACCGTCCGTATTTCCAGGTTGATCGGGTAGGCGTGAATGTGCTGGATGTAACTGCGGTCTTTTTGCAGTTCGGTGAGTTTGTACATCTGCATCACAATGGGCGGCAGGGCAAATACCTGATTGGATTCCTTAAACAGGTCGGATACTTCCACCACCACACAGGTGTCTTTGCGCAGGGCCTTGATTTCCAGCGATGCGGCAATAGGATCCACATTAGAGTTGCGCACAGCTTTGTAAATGGGCTGCGTGGAATCGGGGCTCACATTGCGGTAATCCACCGCGCGGATAAACACATTATCGGAAGGGCCGCGTTCGAAGCGGATCACCTGCTCGTTTACTTCTTCGCCGCCATATCCGGCGCCCGTGGGCACTTTGGATTTTCGGGTAATGGCCATCAGGTCGCGACCAAAAATGGAGTCTGGAATTTCCAGGTAATACTTATCACCTACCTGGTGCGCTGAAATCATGCCACGCATGGTAACCGCCTTTGCTGTAATAATTTCGGCGTAGGGCTTAGGTCCTTTTTTCTTGTCCTTGCCTGTGGAATCGGCAGGAGGAGTGGCCGGTTTTGGGGCCACTTTGGTGGAGTCTGATTTAGTGGGATTTTGTGCCTGAACTGCCACCGTAGAGAACAGCAGCAAGCAGATCAATGGGAAGAATGTTTGTTTGAAAAAGCGCATAAGAGTGGAATTAGAGTGCAATGATAACAAAGACTGTCTATGCTGGTTTAATCTGTACTTTTGGCACTTAGTATTTTAGCTGAAATGATAAAAAAATACCTTATTTGCCTTATTTTACTGATTTCCTGCAAGGGTTTTGCCCAATTAGCCGACAGCCTGAAGCTGGTCCGGCAACAACATGATCTAATGGGTGGGGTGGTAACCGTATTTTGTGCAGATAGGGTAGTATATCAGGTTCCCTTTGGCTTGTCTGATGTTGACAGAGGCATCCCGGTGACTGACAGTACGTTGTTTCGGATTGCCAGTATATCCAAAACCGTAACAGCGATGGCGGTGATGAAACTGGTGGAAGACAGTTTGTTGCAATTGGATCAAGATATCAGTTCCATCCTGGGGTATACGGTGCGCAATCCTGATTTCCCGGATCAGGCCATTACTCCAAGAATGTTATTGTCGCATCAATCATCCATAGTTGACGGTGATACGTATTCCGAATTTTTAACGGCCAGTTTTCAGGATAGCTTACCACCCAATCTGGCAACTTTGCTTACGCCCGATAGAATTCTTTACAGCAAATCGCTTTTTCTACATCATGCTCCAGGAACTTATTTTACCTATTCCAATTTGAATTTCGTGATATTAGGTACCCTCATAGAAAAGGCAAGCAGGCAGCGGTTCGATACGTATTGCAGGGAAAAGTTTTTTCAACCTATGGGGTTAAAGGCTGATTTCAACGTTGAAAACCTCGAAAATATGCACCATTTGGCGGTTTTATACCGTCGGAATAAGGATGGAAATTGGGAGGCTCAGGCAGATCAGTTTCGCGGCATACGCCCAACCCCCAGACCTTTGAAGGGGTATATGCCAGGCACCAACGGGGCATTATTTGGTCCGCAAGGTGGGTTGCGGTGTAATGGCGCTGATTTGAGCAAAATATTCATGCTGCTACTTAATGAAGGAACCTGTAATGGACAAAGACTGTTAAGCCCGTCGTCTGTTCAGCTAATGGTAGGAGAAGCCTGGTCATTCAATGGCGCCAATGGCAACCATTATGGTAATTTGTTTCATAGCTGGGGTCTGGGCATTCACCGTGTATTGGGTATACCCGGCGCTGACATGGTGTTGCCAGATAGCCCCATTATGTACGGACACCCTGGAGAAGCGTATGGATTATTCAGCGATGCCTATATAGATCCAATTCGGAAAATCGGCATCGTATTTATGACCAACGGTTGTGGCGAAGGAGAAAAAACCGTTCCTAATTCGGCTTTCTATGCAGTTGAAAAACATGTTTTTGACATTATAGCTCCTTACACTGGAAGCCTTCGCTGCACCTCACATTAACCACATTTCCCCACATTCCATACATTACACTACATTTGCAGCGTTATGTCAAAAGAGAAGAAAAAGCCCAAAATTGAAATATTGAACCGGAAAGCGGTGTATGAATATTATTTTGTTCAGGAGTACAACGCAGGAATGGCGCTAACCGGTACGGAGGTTAAGAGTATTCGCGATGGAAATGTAAACCTCACGGATGCTTATTGCATTTTTGAACAGGGTGAGTTGTGGGTGAAAAATCTGTTTATCGCCGAATACAAATACGGCACCGATGCCAACCATTTGACGCGTCGCAACCGAAAATTGTTACTGCGCAGGCCTGAACTGCGCAAACTGGAGCGAGGTATCAAAGAAAAAGGCTCAACCATCGTGCCGTATAAAATATTTTTCAGCGAACGCGGTTATGCAAAAATAACGGTCTGCCTCGCCAAGGGTAAAAAGTCGTTCGACAAACGCGAAACCATCAAGGATCGCGAAAACAAACGCGAGCTGGACCGCGTAAACAAAGCGTATAAAGTCAGATAAATTAAACGATGGAACGATGAACGATGGGACGACATCGTTCATCGTCCATCGTTCCATCGTCCTCAACCATGGCTTCCAAAAAAGTAAACAAGGCTACCCTCAAATTTGGTGGCGAAACGATTAGCCTGAGCAAGAGTAAAACCCAGGCTGCAATTCGGTACAATCCCGGTATGAAACGGGAAAAAAAGCGCAAAAACACTGAATTGCCTGAACAGATCCGGGACTTCGAGGTGGTAAAGGTCAGCCGGGGTCTCGATCAGAAACTCGATGCGCTGCGCGCACAGCCGGAGGTGTCGGTAGGCACGCACGTGTGGGTATTCGACGGAGAAGAAGATTCCCCTATGATCCCTACCGGCTACCTGTATATTGAATTCAAGGAAGGTACGCCTTACGAAAAAGAACAGGCACTCATTGAGGAGTTTCATCTGAATGTGCGCCAGGTGGTGAGTGCGGATGCTTACCGGGTAACGACAACGCCGGAATCTCCAAATCCTGTGAAATGTGCCATGTTGCTGCAAAAAAAGCGCATCATCAAGATTGCCGAGCCGGAATTCATGGCCAAACCGGTTACGGGCGATTTCAATCCGCCCACCGGGAAATTCATCGGCAGCCAGTGGCACCATGAAAACAATGGCAATCAGATTCCCATCATCGACATTCCCAACGCTGTATATGGCACCCACCACTTCAAAAAGGGCGCCGATGCCAAAGTGCGCGCAGCCTGGGATGAATTACAAAGTCTTGGTTCAAAAAACATCAAAATAGCGGTTATCGATACCGGATTTGCCACCGATCATCCTTCTTTGCGTGGCGATGGTACCAAGATCCGCAATTCCTTCAATGCCGCCAACCGAAGCGCCGACGTTTCTCCCTGGTTTCAGGCTTCTGATGGCTCCTGGGGAGTGTTCAGTCACGGTACTTCCTGTGCGGCGGTAGCGGCAGGCGCATGGGATTCGCAGGGGGTACTGGGGGCCGCACCCAACGCGCGTATCATCCCCATTAAACTCGATGTACTTTCCGACGATGCCATTCAAAAAGCTTTTGAGCACGCCCTACTAAATGGCGCCGATATTATTTCCTGCAGCCTTGGTTTTCCTAAACCGGTGCCATTGTCTACCTATGTATCCAATTATATCAGCAGGGTAGCCCGAGATGGTCGAAATGGAAAAGGCTTACCAATCTTTGTTGCAGCAGGCAATGCAAATCCGGCTTCCAACAACCAGCCTCGTCCGGTGAGCGATTTTGCCGCGCACCCGGAGGTAATGTGTATTACAGCTTCCAATAGCCTGGATGAATCTTCCAGCTATACTTTTTTTGGCCCCAATACTTTTCTGTGCGCGCCATCTAACGGTAATGAAGGGGTGGGCATCACCACGGCCACTGTGAGCGCATCCGGAGGTTCACTGGTACATGGCTATACCAGTCGCTTTGGCGGCACTTCCAGTGCCACACCGCTTACGGCGGGTGTATGCGCGTTGATTCTGTCGGCCAATCCAAACCTTACCCTGGCAGAAATCAAGGATATCCTGAGGCGCTCAGCCGATAAGATCGGCGGCGGGTATGATCCCAATGGTCGCTCTCCTAAACTCGGCTATGGCAGACTAAATGCCCTGCGTGCCGTGCAAATGGCGATGGGCAACAGCGGCAACAGCGGGAGCGGTTCCGGAAGTGGCAGTAATACCGGAGGTAACACGGGCGGCAACACCGGAGGCGGTGGACAAACGGCCAGTCAGCGCGGCAAGGTGATTTCCAAGTTCCTCAACGTGCGCAGCGGCCCCGGCACCTCCAATCCAAAGGTTGCCGAACTCCTTCAGGGCGACATCGTGAATTTATTTGAAAAAGTATCCGGCTTCTGGCGTATTGGCACAAACCAGTTCGTGAGCGCGGATTATATACAGGTCATAGCCAACAATGGCGCTCCTGCGCCTGGCGTACGGAAAGGGAAAGTAACCTCTTCATTCCTCAACGTGCGTACAGGCCCCGCCACCACCAATGCCAAGGTAGGCGAGCTCAAACAAGGCGCACTGGTAACCATCTTTGAAACCAGCAGCAACGGCTGGCACCGCATCGGAGATGCGAGATGGGTGATAGGTACGAATATTCAGGAGGTTTGAACGGTGGACGATGAACGATGAACGATGGGGTTGGGTGGGTATTTTGAGTAACGTGGATTGTTATGCCGAGTACTCGGCACCTACACAAGCCAGATTGCGAGAATATCCCATGTCAAAAAGATTGTGCGTAACCAGACTTGTGTAGGTCCCCCTTACGGGGCATGACAATCCAGCTTACTTTAAATACCCACCCAACCCCATCGTTCATCGTTCATCGTCCATCGT
>DLXL01000391.1:9033-9527 GCA_003448025.1 Saprospirales bacterium
GATACAAAAACGCCGGGGACATTGGTGAGTGAGCGACCCGGTTTGGCAATCAGGTATCCGCTATCATCCATATCAAGCCAGTCTTTGAAGATACCCGTGTTTGGGGTATGGCCAATGGCCACGAAGAAGCCGGAAATTTCCAGATTTTTGCTTTCGCCGGTTTGGTTGTTGCGGATTCGTACGCCGGTCACGCCTTCTCCGTCGCCCAGTACTTCTTCAGGAGAAGTATTCCAGTGGACGAACAGATTCGGAGTGTTCAGCACGCGTTCCTGCATGATCTTGGAGGCGCGCATTTCATCGCGGCGCACGAGCAGGTGTACTTCCGAGCAGATTTTGGCCAGGTAGGTGCTTTCTTCGGCTGCGGTATCGCCGCCGCCTACGATGGCTACTTTTTGTTTGCGGAAGAAAAACCCGTCGCATACGGCGCAGGCGGACACGCCTTTGTTTTCGTATTCATGTTCGCCCGGGATGCCCAGCCATTTGGCGCTGGCGCC
>DLXL01000391.1:9622-9872 GCA_003448025.1 Saprospirales bacterium
GCCCAGCCATTTGGCGCTGGCGCCGGTAGAGATGATCACGGTAGAGGCGTGAATTTCTGTGCCGGATTCGCTCCAGGCCTTGTGGATAGGGCCGGAGAAATCCACTTTTACGATCATTTCATTGCGGATCACCGTTTCGAAGCGCTCGGCTTGTTTGCGGAAATCGTCCATCATTTCCGGTCCGTTGCGACCTTCAGGATAGCCGGGGTAGTTTTCTACCTCGTTGGTGATCATTAACTGGCCGCCAGGC
>DLXL01000501.1 GCA_003448025.1 Saprospirales bacterium
ATATTGTGTGCGTTGTCTATGAAAACCCTTGATTATCAATCATTTTAATGTGCATACCGTCAAAAGACCCGAGCGCGGCGGAAGGGAATATCCAATAACCAATGTCCAATGTCCAAGTGGTGCGCCTGTTTGGCGTCAGCACTTGGACATTGGTTATTCTCTTTATTGTATTGCTAATTTTACCTGTAGCTTACATTCCGGGATTTGTATCAAGTAGATGCCTGGGGACAGGTTTTCTGTGTGAATGAGGGCTTCCGTTTGTCCTTTTTCCAACCTGCTTTGTTTAATAAGCCGGCCCTGAGTATCCCAGATTTGGAGTTGTGCCTGCTGTTGGAGCGGCTGGCTACACTGCAACCAAACGGGCGTTTGCGCAGGAGCCGGATTGGGAAATAACTGAACCGAAAATGTGGCCGGATCCGGGATACTCCGGTAGGGCGAAGTCAAAAACTCGTACGCACCTACATCCGGAGCGCTGCCGGTGTACCAGCGGGCGGTGTGGCCCATGGGGTGCAGGTATGCTGAGGTGGCGGTGAGCGGTATTCCGGCATACTCACCTGGCTGTATACCTGCATTGATGCAGGGCGCATTGGGTGTTGGCGTATAGTTGTAGCCAGCCGGATCTACCAGCTGTGCATCTGCAATTTGGACTATTCGCTGGTTGTGGGTCGTATCTACCGCAGTAGCCGTTCCCTGCAACAAGGTACCTCCGCCAACAAACAGATTATTGACCATTTTTACCAGATCAATACCGTTGGAAAACTGTACAAAACGACCACTTGTGCGGTTGTTAACGATGGTATTGTGGGAAAGAATGATTTCCTGCTCCGGATGGTTCTGGTTTTCTGCCGCAAAGGAAACAATACCGGTATTCTGGGAATTCACGCCCTGCTCGATCATATTACCGATCAGGAATGCCCGGCCTCCATTGGGCAGGTCCACCTCGTAGCTGCCATCTCCATTTTCCACGGTGAACCGATTGTAATACAAGTAGTTGAAGCGCGCGCGACTTTTCACCAAATGCCCTACATGGGAGTCATGAGAATAACAATAACGCATGGTCAGACTATTGACCGAGCCTACATAAATATTGTGGGAATACCCGTCGCCGAAGCCATTGAAGGAAAACTCACAGGACTCAAATACATAATCGCTGATCCCGTCATTGGAAGTCAGGATACCCATTTCATTGTGGTGAAAAAAGCAGTTGCGGAGGGTAAGGTGTTGTCCTTCCTGCCGAATGCCTGCGCCATTGTGGTCTGGCACCTTACAGCCGGAAAACTCAATGCCTTCCACGGTGCAATTGGCGCCTTTAATAACCCAGATAGCCTTTCCTTCTGCGTAATTGCCATTGGCTTCCAGGTGCGCATACCCTGGCCCCAGACAGCGGATCACCAGGTTGGATGCGAACCATTTCGTGACATCGCCGGTGTACAAACCCGGATCGATGTTGACGGTATCTCCTGATGCTACCAGACTGGAAACAGCAGAAGGAACGGTGTATGGACGGGTTGGACCAACCAACCAGGTGGTAGCCCCGGAAACTCCGGAAAAGAGCAGGCAGGATGCGATAAAAAGGTACTTCATAACACAAATATAAGCCTTGATTCCTCGGATTGGGTAATTAATGCCATGTTGTGTAAAACGAAGTTATTGGAGTGCCGCAAGGCTTGTTACATTTGCAGCGTATGGCAAGAACAAAAAAGGACGGAACACCAGGCACAGGCGGCGGCACTACTACCCCGCTGATGCAGCAGTATATCCAGGTAAAAACCAAGTACCCGGATGCTGTTCTGCTGTTTCGGGTGGGCGATTTTTATGAAACCTTCGGCGAGGATGCCGTAAAGGCCAGTCGGGCCCTGGGTATTACTTTGACCAGCCGGAATAACGGAGGTTCAGACATTGAACTGGCGGGTTTTCCCTATCACTCCCTTGATTTATACCTTCCAAGGCTGGTGCGGGCCGGATACCGGGTAGCTATTTGCGAGCAAATGGAAAAACCTGTGCCGGGAAAAGTGGTTCGTCGGGCGGTAACAGAAGTGGTCACGCCAGGTGTAACCACTGACGATGCCCTGCTGGACCACAATGCAAACAACTTTCTGGCAACCCTGGCTTATGGCGTCAAAGAGCAATTCGGGCTGGCTTTTCTGGATATTTCCACCGGAGAGTTTTTTGTGAGTGAAGGAGATGCCGGTTCAATAGACAAACTGTTGCAAAGTTTTAAGCCTGCAGAAGTAGTATTGCCCAAAAGCAGAGTGAAAGAATTTAATGCGCTGTACGGCGATAAATTTTACACCAACACCCTGGAAGACTGGATTTTTACCAGAGATTTTGGCCGGGAAAAACTACTCACCCATTTCCAGACAACGAGTTTAAAAGGGTTTGGCATAGAAGAACTGGACCTGGCACAAACGGCAGCAGGCGCCGCCCTCCATTATCTGGCGGCCATGGAAAACAACCGACTGGCACATATCACCTCGCTCAGCAGGTTGCAAACAGAAAAATTTGTGTGGCTTGACCGGTTTACCATCCGAAACCTCGAGTTGGTGAGTAGTAACCATGAGAACGGTATTTCCCTGCTTCAGGTACTGGATAAAACCATTTCTCCAATGGGAGCCCGTCTGTTGAAAAAGTGGGTGTTGCTGCCATTAACCAACCTGACGCAAATCCAGGAAAGGCACGATGCAGTGGCCTTCTTTCTGGATAATCCGGATTTTGTACATGAACTGGAACCCCATATCCGGCATATTGGTGATTTGGAGCGACTCATGGCCAAGACTTCGGTGGGCAAAATCAATCCCCGGGAGGCCATGCAGTTGCGCAGGGCACTGGGCGGCATTGAACAGATTAAAAAAATGCTCGAGGATTTGCCGATTATACATGCTGCATTCACCAGACTGGCAGAAGGGCTGAACCCTTGTCAGAGTTTACGCACCCGTATTGAACGCGATATTGCCCCGGATCCACCGGTTGATATTCGCAAAGGCGGCGCAATGGCCGATGGCTGTGATCAGGAACTGGATGATTTGCGGCATATTGTACGCAACAGCAAGGAAATTTTGCTGGAAATACAGCAGCGAGAAATAGATCGCACCGGCATCAGCAGCCTGAAAGTAGCATTTAACAACGTTTTCGGATACTATATTGAGGTAACTTCCAAGTGGAAAGATCTGGTACCGCCAGAATGGACCCGCAAACAAACCATCGCAAATGGTGAGCGGTATATTACGGAAGAGCTTAAAATACTGGAAGCCAAGATATTAGGGGCAGAAGAAAAGATTCAGGCCCTGGAAGAACAGCTCTTTAGGGCACTGGTAGAGGAGATTGGACAGTATATTCAACCCATTCAGCACAATGCCCAATTGGTGGCACGACTGGACTGCCTGCTTTCCTTTGCCCGGGTAGCTGAAAAACAACACTATCATCGCCGGGAACTCGACGACTCCAAGGTGATTGATATTAAAGATGGCAGTCACCCGGTGATTGAGACACAATTCCCTAATGGAGAGGCTTTTATACACAACGATGTGTTTCTCGACAGAGAAACCGTGCAGATTATGCTGATTACAGGTCCGAATATGGCCGGTAAATCTGCTTTGTTACGGCAAACGGCCCTGATTACACTGATGGCCCAAATGGGCAGTTTTGTGCCGGCTCAGTGGGCCCGAATCGGGCTGGTCGACAAAGTGTTCACACGGGTGGGAGCGTCAGACAATATCAGTGGAGGCGAGAGTACTTTTATGGTGGAGATGAATGAAACTGCGCTGATCATGAATAATATCAGCGACCGATCCCTTATTCTGCTGGATGAAATTGGGCGCGGAACCAGCACCTACGACGGGATCAGCATCGCCTGGAGTTTGGCAGAATATCTGCACGACAACGAAAAAGCGCATCCGAAAACCTTGTTTGCCACCCATTACCACGAAATGAATGAGCTGGCAGAGAGTCATGAAAGGATACATAACTACCATGTCAGCACCAAAGAGGTAGGGCACAAGGTGGTGTTTTTGCGCAAATTGGTTCCGGGCGGCTCCAATCACTCTTTTGGCATCCATGTGGCGAGAATCGCTGGCATGCCACAGGCCATTGTGCAACGTGCCAATGAAATCTTAAAAACCCTGGAAGAAAAATCAGTTGAAACGCGGAGTGAGGAAACTTCCGGCAGTATGACAACGCAAAAAGAGGTGCGCCAAAAAGTGAAACAAATTGCAGCGCCCTTGCAGCTACATATATTTGATGTGGATGATTACACCCTCAAAATCAAAGAAACACTTTTGGCGCTGGACCTGAATACCATGACACCCATGGATGCGCTCTGGAAACTGAACGAGCTCGTAAAACTAGCCAGTAAAAAATAACTTCATGGAGCCATTACCTCTTGTTTCCATCATATTGCCAGCTTATAACGAAGCAGAGAATCTGGCCATGGCGGTGCAAAAAATTGCCGAACAAACGGAGCTTTTGCACCATCAATTCCAGTTCGAACTCATTTTTGTTAATGACGGCAGTAGTGACCAAACACTCACCTTGCTCCGGGAGTTGCATCAAAAACATGAAAAATGGGTACATTACGTGAGCTTTTCACGCAATTTTGGTCATATGAGTGCGCTGCGTTGCGGGTATGACCATTCCCGTGGCGATGCTGTGATTTGTATGGATGCAGATTTGCAACACCCGCCACAGTATATCCCTGTATTTCTGGAAAAATGGCGGGAAGGGTTTGAAATTGTCTACACCACCCGGCAGGATGATGAATCCACCGGCTGGTTCAAGCGCAACAGTTCCCGGTATTTTTATGGATTGATGAATCGGTTTTCCGACGTACACATTGAGCCCGGTGCTGCCGATTTCCGATTGCTGGATCGGAAGGTGGTAAACCTCATTCGCAATTCACAGGAATCAGACCTGTTCATCCGGGGCTTTATTCCATGGGTTGGATTCCGGCAATACGCAATACCTTACAAACCGGATCAGCGGTTTGCCGGGCAGTCCAAGTATACCCTTCGTAAAATGCTTCGCCTGGCATTGAACGGAATTACGGCTTTTTCTGTGCGCCCGTTGCGCATTGCTACCTTTTTGGGCAGCTGTATTTCTGGCATGGCTTTTTTATATGCTCTTTATGCTCTTTATGCGCATTTTGTACTAAAAGAGACCGTACAAGGCTGGACCTCAGTACTTTTGTCGGTCTTGATTATTGGCGGCTTGCAGTTGCTTACATTGGGGATCATTGGCGAATATCTGGGGCGATTGTTTCTGCAAGCCAAGGGCAGGCCGCCCTACATCGTTCAGGAAAGTACCCTGCCACCTAAAACCACTTAAGTTGATTTATGCGATACGGTCTTTACAGAAGTTTGTTCATTGTGTTTCTTTTTGCTGAAATCCTGCTGATCACCTCCCAGCGACTTCGCTATATGGGGCAACGGGAAAATGCCATTGTTATCATGATCCTTGCGGCTGCAATGGGTATCATGGCGATGTTGGCAGCTTTTGAAACCAACAACGCATCTTCTCCTAAGCAATTGACGGCCAAAGAATTATGGCCCATGCGGATATTGACTTTACTGGGTATCGTCCTGGCTGTTTTCCACTTCAACCGGGAGATCAGCGTCATTCCGATTGACCATCGCATATCGGACATTATTCCCACCATTCAGGTAATGAATCAGCGATTAGTGTCCGGGCAATATCCATATGCCATGATCCAGGCATTTGGATATGATCTTTCCCCAACTTATTTACCCCTGATGTGGCTGCCCTTTTTCCCTGCAGCTTTATTTCATTTTGACGACAGATGGGTGGCTTTTGCGATCTGGGCGATTGCAACGCTGATGATAATCAGGAGGGCACATCAATCCGGGCTAAATACTCCGGCACGCTGGCTGGTGACAGCCCTGCCTTTTGCTCATTTTATATTTATTGAAGAAGGTACCAGTGCCACCTTCGGGAATACGGTAGAAATCATGATTGCCGGATTCTACATGTTGTGGGCGCTGCAAATGGATCGGATTGAGGAATATATGCGCGGTAATCCATGGAAAAGTGGCGCCTGGCTGGCGTTTTTTCTACTGTTATGCCTGTTGTCAAGGTATGCCTTTTTACTTTGGCTGCCATTGTGTTGCCTGGTTGTTTGGATGGAGCACAGAAAGCTGTTTATAACCACCGCAGTATCAGCTTTTGCAGGAGTACTGATCGTTTTTGTGCTTCCTTTTTTACTGAAGGACCCCATGGTCTATTTCAAAGGACTTCAATATTATTCCGTAGCTGCCCTGGCAGGATGGGCACAGGAAGGACAACCCAGCCCATTGTATGATGGCATGGGGATAGCTGGTATTTTTCGGGATGAAATACAGGGAGATATGGCTGCAAGGCTGGCATTACTTCAGCGTTGGCAACTGATTGTATCTGTACTGGCAGTTGGTTTAAGCGGGCTCTATTGGTGGAAAAACCGGAACAGACTTCAAAACCTACCGTTGTTCCTTTTGGGCAGCCTGAAGATTTACTTTGCCTTCTTTTATGGTATTATTCAAATGCCTTATGTGTATTTGATGCTTACACCTTGTTTTTTTAGTGTGGCTATGTTG
>DLXL01000302.1 GCA_003448025.1 Saprospirales bacterium
TCACACCCATTTCATAAAAACCCGCTATGTCACTACTCATTTGAAAAACTTCATTTTCGTCAATCCAACCCAAACCGTCAGGATTCACGCAACTGGTTGACAAAAAAAGCAATAGGAGGCATTGGGCTCCTTACGTAATTTTTCAAAGTTTACATATGGGCTGTAAACTCAAACTTCCAAATCATCCAGCGGAACCCTTCCATCCCCAAAAATAAACCCAAAACCACCTCCACCCATAATATAATTCCACTATCCCAACACCATCAAACACACAACTGATGCTCCAGGGCGTATTTTACCAGTTCCGCTACTTTGTTTATATCCAGTTTTTTATAAATATTATTTCGGTGTACTTCCACGGTGTTGAATGCAATGCCTAATGTGTCGGCTATTTCCTGTGTCGTGCTGCCATGTACAATGAGGCAGGCAATCTCCTTTTCCCTTTTGGACAGGATTTCTTTGACCGGCAGTATCGGACTGGAAGGCTGCCAGGGCATTTTCTGGCTTTTGGTATGCTTTAACATGGGGAATACACGCTCGCCCCTGTGTACTCTTTTAACAGCATCCAACAATCGCTGGCGGCCTTCGCCTTTGCTTACGTAGCCGTCAATATTTTTCATAAACGCCTCGGTAATGATCACATCAGATTCTTCCATGGAAAACAACACCACCTTGACCGCCGGAAACCTGGCTTTGACTTCCACGGCGGTGTCGAGGCCGTTCATGCCGTCCATGTAATAATCCAGCACCACCACGTCTGTTTCAGGCATCTGAGCCAGGCGCTCCAGCAGCCCTTCGCCATTTTCGGCTATGCCGATGATCTGGAACGGATGCAGGTCGTTGGTATGGTTGGACAAAGCGGTATCCGACTCTTTTGCGAAGGTAAAAGGGTTGAGGATGGCCTTCAGTCCGTCAATCACGATGTCGTGATCGTCTGCGATTAATATCCTAATGGGCTTGCTCATAGAAGGTATCGGGTTTGGAGATGGGAATATTGATGATCACAGTGGTGCCGCCCACGGGCCGGTTCTCAAACTGAATGGTTCCGTTCAGACTTCTCAACCGGGCTTCTATGTTGCTTAAGCCTGCTCCGGAACCCTGCAAAGCCGTTTTTTGATCGAAACCGATGCCGTTGTCTTCCACCATGATGTTCAGCACATCGTCTATCAGGTTGATCTGGATAATGAGCTGGGTAGCTTTGGCGTATTTCAGCACATTGCTGACGAGTTCCTGGATAACACGGAGGATATTGACCTCATAGGTAAACCCGAGCCTGTTCTCCATTCCGTAGTGGGAGAAACTGACTTCCATCCGGTTGCCCGCCTCCATATTGTGGCACAATTCTTCCAGTACCGGCACCAGTCCCGCCCGTTCGAGCACCCCGGAGCCAAGTTGGTGCGCAAGGTGCCGGATATCCTGATAAAGCTGTTTGAGGGAATCGTTCAATTTGAGCATGGGCAGATAATTAGCGGAATCCTGCCGGGTATTTTCCAGAATGGCGTCGTACTGCCAGCTCAGGGTGACGATGGTACTCCCAAGATGGTCGTGCAGCTCGCGTGCAATTTGTTCCCGTTCTGTTTCCCGGCCTTCCAATCCTGCGCTGAGATAACGCAGCTCGCTGTTTTGGATGAGTTCGTCCACGGCCTGCTGGTGCATGATTTCCCTTTGTCGGGAGATCAGGCGGTAAGAGCGTCTGTTCTGAACATAGAGGTATGCCAGGGCAGCCAGCAACAGAGAAAGCAATAGGGCTAGCAGCAAAAACAGCCGCGCCCGCTCGGATTCCTTTTGTGCTTTGGCCTCTCCAATGGCCGCTTCTGTCTTGTGGCGCTCGGTTTGGAAACGGATGAATGCTTTTTGTTTTTGTTCGTTGTAAATACTGTCGCTCACGGCACATGCCGCTACCTGGTAATGATAGGCGCTGTCCGGCATCCGTAGCTCGGCATAGGTTTGGGCAAGCGCCTCATACAGATACTTTTGATCAAGCCAGTTGTCGCCGCTCTCTTCCTCATATTGTTGGGCCTGACGAAGGCTTTCCAAAGCTTTTGTCCAGTTTTGCTTTTTGCTGAAAAGATCTGCCTTGCCGAGGTGCCAGTAAAACCAACTGGTTGCATCTTCCAACCGCTCTAAATAGGGTACTGCTTCCAGAAAGTAGGCTTCGGCTTTGGCAAAATCTGCTCTGTCCTTGCAAATATTGGCTTTGCTGATCAGTATATCTGACAAATAACTGTTGCTCTTCGAGCCGTTCATAAAGTTGTTGTAGGCCAGGTTGTAGTAGTGTTCGGCGCTGTCCAGTTGATCCTGCTGATTAAATCGGTTCCCCAAACCATAGGCGGCTTTTCCAATGAGTTCGTTATCATTCGTTCTGATGTATTCTCCCAGGCTTTTCCGCGCGTAGCGCAATGATTCCTCCGGTTCTGCATATTCGTCGTAAATATTGGAAAGCATGAGATAGCTGCTTCCCAACATCATACGATCCGGATCGGGTTTATGTTCAATCAGGTTAATCGCGTATAAGGTCAACGCAATAGCGGAGTCATATTTGCTTTGGAGAAACTGATTGATAGCAAGGTTCTGAATGGCAGCGGCTACTCTTGTGCTATCGCCAATGCTTCTCCGCACTTTTAGCGCCCGGTGAAAATAGCGGTTACTCAGACCGATGGAATCTTTGTTTTTGTAAATAGCTCCCAGGATAATACAGGCATCGCCTTCTCCTTTCGGATACCCAATGCTGACAGATTGGGATAACGCCAGTTCGCTCAGACTTTTGGCTGTTTCGGCAGAGTCTTCGTGGATCCGATACGCCCGCACAGTAAGGGCATTGATAGCAAAAGTGTCCACATGCTGCGCGGAAGCATTACCGCAGCAAATAAATAAAATCAGGACACTTAAACACTTTGCCATTGCATTTACGAAGACTTTGGTTTTCGCCTGGGGCGAGGGAACGGGATGGCAGTATGATTCTTGTTTCTCGACTTACTCTTCCGTTTTTTTCCGTTATTATACTCGAAAACGTGGGCGCCGACAGGATCGGAGGGGTAACCCGGCACTGTAAATATACGGGTTTCGTATAAAGATGTATGTGATCCGGCGCCGTAGGTCACCGAGGAAAGTGTATTCCTGTTGCCGTCTGGCCCGGAATGTGATGGCCCGGTAAAACCCCTCGCCTGCTCCGGGATCACTACCATCTCCACACCAAAATCGTCTGAGGAAATCACATAGGTAAACACATACGGGACATCCAGCGCCAATTCGTCCTGCATCTCAGGCAAGGGAAGTTGAGGCGTACCGGTAGAGGTCTGGTCAAGATCCTCGATCGCAATTTTGACTTCCTTGTCTGTATTTTGAGAGCCGTTCAGGTTAAAATTGATGCGTATGGTATCAAAAGTCCCTTTTGCGAAGGAGTAATGTTTGGTTTGACGATCCTGGTTCGTTCCGGAAGATATTACTTTGAATTTTTTGATGCTTCCTGCAGAACCATCATCTGTAAAAGTAGCAGACGTGGCATATACCAGTATGTAGAGGTGAACAGTGTTACCGTCAACGATGCCGTGCCAGTAAGGAACATTTGTTTTTGCCATAATCATGGAATTAAAAAGTTTCAGACAGAGGGGTGATTTGACTGGAAAGGATGCTCAATTTTTCCCTGAGGTCAATATCCAGTTCGATGCAGTTTGTTGCCGTTTTCCTGACGTTCAGCGCGTGAATTCCGTTTACAATGCCTATCAGTTGTTGTGAGTTGGCATCGAATATTGGAGATCCGGAGTTGCCGGGAAATACATGCATATCGCTGTGGAGCCAGTATGGGCCAATGATTTCTTCCACTTCAACATCGAAGGAAAGCTTCATCGGCACGGCTAAACCATGTCCCAGGGCATACAGACGCTGCCCCTTCTGAAGCGGGGTTGTGCTGATATCGCAATGCACCTCAGGGTAGGGCTCCGGGGTGTTTTTAAAATATGGCTCCACTTCCACCCAGGCACTGTCGCCTTTTTGGCCGTAAACCGCCTGACTGTCTTCCAGAATTTTTTTCTGCTTCCGGCTCAGACGGTAGATTTGGTTGGTATTCACTCTGACCCGCTGGTTTTTACCATCATCGTAGTGTCCTCTGATAAAAAGCAGTTTCCGGGGGTCTGTTTTCATTTCCTCAGCTGCCTCCAAAACGTGCGCAGCGGTGGCTACTCTGTTGGGGCTGATAAAGCACCCCGACCCGAAAATATCCGCATCCGGGATGTGGTCGCTGGAATAAAACGCCTCCGGGCACAACATGAGTCCTTCAAAGGCGGGATCGTATACACTGAAATCTACCAGTTCCCGACATGGACGGGAAGGAATGGTTATTTCTGCTTTTCCTTCAAAAGACGACAATTCCCAATCCTCCGGTTCTGCCAGAATGAGTACGACAGCCTCGGCATTCGTTTTAAACCGCTCATAGAGTTTCCCAAATTTTTCGTGATTCGGATGCGCGCGCTTAATGGCTTTTAAATAGCTTAGCATATGCCCCACCTCACCCCTTTTGTCATTATCCAGTGTAAAAAGCCGATTTGCCGCAACGTCCACGTTCATCAGTGGCTCGATTAATGGCGATTGCCATTCGGCTGCCTTGACTAAAAATCCAATCGAGTTATTAAACGCCTCCATTAACGTCTCATCCTCCAAACCGAACGACTGCGCATGGGGGCTGTCCGGGAGGTCCAGCAAATGGTTTAGGTTGCGCTGGAGGGCAGCGGTATTTAAGGTATCCGACATCCGGTTTGATTTTGCTACAAAACAAAGGTATCCACTACCCAAGGCTGTAAAAATAGTGGTTTTACATTAGTCATACATATTGTATTTAATTTGACTATCCTGATATTGTACAGTAAGCATTAATTACTGATTTCCGATTTGTTTCGATTTCCGATTTTCGATTTTCGAATAGATTTAAGATTTGGGATTGGCATTTTTCAACAAAGATCAAATAAGCAGGTTGCATATAAATCTGAAATTGAAAATCTATTCGAAAATCGGAAATCAAAACAAATCGGAAATCGGAAATCATATTCCTGTACATCATGCGGATAGTCAGTATATTTAATAACTATCCGCTAATTATACCCCAATCCTTGAAGAGAACAAAATGGATAGTTTTTAACCACAAAGCGGTTGAATATCAAGCGTCTAAAACAGGTTCAACCCCATTCGGGGTTGATAACACCCTGCCCTTAATAGCCCGGCATTTCATACCAGGCTATT
>DLXL01000281.1:0-302 GCA_003448025.1 Saprospirales bacterium
TAGAATTGAATTAAATGCAACTTGTTCTTCAGGATTAAGTCTTGACTGAATATGTTGTAGCGTCATGGTATTGTTGCTAACTCTCAACTATGCGAACCCACCACTCACCACAGCAAAAGTAAAGGAAAAAGCCTAATAATTGAAAATATTCACATGTTGTTCTGTAAGTTGATGATTGTGAATATTTTATATTTTTTAACTCAGTTCCGCCAAACCCAAACAATACAAAACTCGCATTTGCCATTTCCAGGATATCTTCTACGGCACAATACGAAATACGCACTTCTCTTGAATCCCTTTTA
>DLXL01000281.1:414-2543 GCA_003448025.1 Saprospirales bacterium
TCTCTTGAATCCCTTTTATTGAAGCTTCATGGCTTCAGGTGTCTGAGCCAGCCAGAACAACGCATAACCTCTCCGAGGTCGCAATAACCTTCCTAATGACCACCGTGCTACAAAGGTTGGACCTCTCCGAGATCATGCAGCTTTTTAATCAAACAAATCGACTACCCCCTCTCCAATCCTCCTCTGTATCCACATCTGTCAGCTCAGGCAAATAAGCTACGGTTTTATCCTGAGCGGCGATACGCTTTGCCGTTTCTGCCAATACGGTGGCGGTACTCCAGGTCATGTGTTGAAACACCCTGCTATCCATGCACTTCATACCCAGCAGATAATAGCCGCCATCTGAAGCGGGCCCCAGCACATAGTCGGCTTCCTCCAGCAGGTCGAAGGCGCGGTTCAGTAAGGCGCCATCCAGCTCCGGGCAGTCGCTGCCGATGATGAGCACACGTTGGGCCCCGGCGTCGAAGGCTGCTTCAAAAGCTGCACTCATACGATCGCCCAAATCGCCGGGCGATTGCAGTTTTTTCACAAAATCAGGGTCGCTCCAGATGTCGTCTGGGTCAATGAAGTCGCTGTAATACAACCAGCGTTCTGCCCGGCAGTCCAGAGCTGCCTGCCGTGTTTTTTCCAGCAATAAATGGTAAATACGCAGCGCTTCGGCATCGCCCACTGTGCATGCCAGTCGGGTTTTGACTTTCCCGTTAATCGGGTTGCGGATAAAAATGAGCAGAATGCGGCGCATACAGGGTCAGCGCTCCTTTCGATTGATGGGCAGTTTGACGATAAAGGTGGTACCCTGCCCGATTTCCGAACGTTTGACAAAAATCTTTCCCTCGTGATATTCCACCATAATGCGCCGTGCGAGCGACAAGCCCAGTCCCCAGCCCCGGGTTTTGGTACTGTAACCGGGCTTGAATACGGTGTTGTGTTTACCGGAAGGAATACCTCTGCCGGTATCTGCCACATCAATACAGGCCCAGTATTTTTCCTGATAAACGGTAACCGAAATGGTTCCTTCTCCGTTTTCCATGGCATCTATGGCGTTGCGCAGCAGGTTTTCAATCACCCAGTCGAACAGGGGAGGATTGAGATATACCTTTAAAGGCGTTTCGTGTTCCGGATCGGGGAAATGAAACACGGTTTTTCTGGGCGCTCTGCGCTGCATATAGGCGCGGCAGGCGTCGAGTTGTTCATACAGATTTACCGGAGTCAGTTCGGGTGTCGCGCCGATTTTGGAAAAGCGGTCGGCGACCAATTCCAGGCGGGTGACGTCGTTGCGCAGCTCTTCAAGCATCTCCAGATTATCGGGCCGGTCGTCATTTACGGCCTTGAGGGTTTCAATCCAGCCCAGGATGGCGGTGATAGGCGTGCCCAGCTGGTGGGCGGTTTCCTTGGCCATGCCCAGCCACACTTTGTTCTGTTCTACCCGTCTGGAGGCGCTGAAGCCTGCATAACCGAAGCCGATGAATACGGCAATCAGGAAAAGCTGAACAAACGGATACCACTCCAGATATTTCAGCAGTTGCGATTTGCCGTACATCACAATCTGGAGATCATCGCCTACCGGTACATGAATGGTGTCGGCATTTTCAGCCACCAAACGTTCATAGACTCGCTGCAGGGCCTCGGTGGAGATGCTGTCGTTTTCGTCTTCGCCCACATTGGTATAGCCGTCAATACCACCGCGTTCATTCAGCAATAAAATGGGCACTGTGGTATTGCTTTGTACCACCTTGAGCTGAAAACTAATATCACAATAGAAAGATTGGTACGGATCGCCACCGGAACTTGCCAATGTCCGTTGGGCTTCCAGATATTGCTCTACTTGTTGTTTTTCCCGCTCCGCCAGTTGTTCGCCCAGATAACGGGTATAGGCCAGTGAGAGGATCACAATTAAGGTTCCACCGGCAGCCAGATACCATTTCCAGTAAGATTTGCGGGTATAGATATCCATAGTGATTAGTTGCTGAGTGTGGGAGTTTTTGAGTGTTTGAGTTGGGGGGCGGCAGGGGAATTATAAAAAAAAAAAAAAAAAAGAAACAATAAAAAAAAAAAAAAAAAAAAAAAAAAGGATAAATAATGAAAAAAAAACACAAGCCCACAATAAAAAAAACAAAAACACAAAAAAA
>DLXL01000281.1:2594-5596 GCA_003448025.1 Saprospirales bacterium
CTAAGGCACTAAGGGCACTAAGGAGAATCTAGCTTAGTGCCCTCCGTGGCTTAGTGGTGAAAAATCCCAGCTGAACGCCAATTCAAACACCCAAACACTCAAACACTCCCACACTTATCATTTCAACTTGAAGTTGAATGTAATGGTACCGCATTGATTGTCTGCGGTGGAGCTGGCAAAGCGATAACCTTTGGCAGCTTTAAGTGCTGCACTGGTTAGCTCACTATCGGAAGTAGTGGATCCGCGCTGGGTGTATTCGGCACTGACGACCCGTCCATCGGAATCTACACAGACTTCAATGACCACTTTACCTTTTTTTTGCGAGTTATCTACAATGCGTCCGCGGGTAACCACAGCTCGTCCGCCGAGGCCGCCGCCAACAGATGCACCGGTACCGGTGCCATCTCCGCCGCCGGTGCCACCGCCGGTGCCATTACTTTTACCGAAGGGGTTATCGCCGGTGCCGCCATTGATACCGCCGTTGCCGGGATTGCCACCGCCACCGGCGCCTTGACCGCTGCTGCCGGGCTTGCCGAAGGCGCTTCCTGCGTTGTTTTTCACGCGGTCGCGGCGCTCCTGTTCAGCCTTTCGGGCGGCTTCCTCGGCTGCGCGTTGCCGGTTGATCTCTTCCTGCCGGGCTTGTTCCTGCCGGTTGGCTTCTTCCCGCTGCTGGCGTTCTTTTTCCTGCTGCTGCCGAATGGCGGCTACATCAGGATCGCTGGTAGTGGGCGTTGGGGGAGGGGTGCTTGGCTGAGATTTGGCAGGTGCAGGCGTTGGCTCCGGGGCCGAGGTAGCCGGATTGCTGGGCAGTGGCGACGCTTCTTCACCCGGAGGGGTGTAGTCGTCGTTCATGCCTTTGTCCGGTTCGCCGGCAGCGGCATTGTCTCCGCCGCCACCTCCAAAGTCCAGCACAATAGCGGGCGCTTCCGTAATGGGTTCGGAAGCGGTGAATGTATAAAATATCAGCACCAGCAACAGGGCTGCATGGAACAGCAGGCTGCCTATTGCGGCTTTCATGCGGTGCTCTTCTTGATTTACTACAGCTTTCATGTTAAATAATCGTTTTGGGAAAGGATGCTGAGCCAGGTGTAATTACACAAATCCGGCATTGCTCATTTCCCGGGCATCGCTTTGGGGTCAGTTGCCAGAATGGTTTTCAGTTGCAGGCGGTTGGCCACATCCAGTACCGTAACCACGCTTTCAATAGGGGTGCCTTTTTCGGCAACTACGGTAATGGTGGTGGTTTTAACGTCTTTACCCATGGATTTGATCTTGGATTTCAGACCGCTTTCCAGAGATGCTTCTGAAATGGGTGTGGTTTCAAGATAAAACTTCCCGGCAGCTGTGATAGACACCGAGAGCGCCGGTGAGGCCATGGTAGTACTGGTGCTGGATGGCAGCGAAAGGTTGAGTGCGTTTGGGGTAACGAATTTGGACGTGAGCATGAAAAACATCAGCAGCAGGAAGATCACATCGATCATTGCGGCAAGGCTGAATTCAGGCTCTACTCGTTGACGGCGTTTGAGTCCCATATTGCTTGAATAGTAGGGTGAAAAATAATGGATGAATGATCAGGAAGGAAAGATTGTCCTGCCTGGAATCATCCGATCAACGAGAGGGTTCCTGCAACAGATCCATGAACTGCACCGCCGTATTCTCCATTTTGAAAATAACCTTGTCGAGATTGGTTACCAGCAGGTTAAATCCGGCCATGGCAATGATGGATACGAACAGACCGGCTGCTGTAGCCGTAAGTGCGTGGTAGATACCGTTCGACAATACCTGTGGGGTGATATTGGTAGCGGAAGCCATGTCCTGGAAGGAAATGATCAAACCGATTACCGTACCCAACAGACCGATCATTGGTGCGATGCCTGAAATAGAGGCTAGCGTGGAGAGGTTTTTTTCGAGTTTGAGCAACTCCAGGTTGCCTACATTTTCGATGGATTTGTTGATGTCGTCCAGTGGCTTGCCAATGCGATCCAGACCTTTTTCCACCATACGGGCCATTGGAGCATCTACGCTTTGGCAGAGTGCTTTGGCAGCCTGCAGGTTGCCACTTTCCACGCTGGCGCGGATGGAATTCATAAAATTATGGTCTACCTGGCCTGCACGGGTTAGGGTGAAATATCGTTCGATAATGATATACACGGCAACGATGGAAAGCAGGAACAGGATGAGCATTACAATCAGACCAGAGGTGCTGGAAGTGAGAATAATGTCGATCAGGCTTTTGGACTCTGTGGTAGCGGCGGATGAACCTTCTTTTGCAGCAAGTTGAAGGAAAAAGAAGGAGGAAAGGAATGCATGGATTGTCATAGACGTTCGGTGCTGTTAGATTGAGTAAACCGGTTGTTTCGTTTTTTAGTGCTTGTGGAAGTATTGGAAACGCCAAAAGTAGGTTCTTTTGTATCCGCACCATAAAATTCCTGCACTATTTTGCCACATACCGGCTTTTTTGCCTTCCGAACGACATTGCTGCCCTATTTACAGCCCTGTTTTCGGCGTGTATCAATGATGTATTGAATTTTCCAGCCTTGTTTTGTTTTCACCAATTGGAAGGAATTGGTACCGCAATGAGAGCGTTTGCCGTTGATATAGAAGGAATAAGGTGTCCAGGCACTGGCCAGGGATTGCTCTGCCTGTATAGCTTCAAATTTGATGCGCTCGTCATACTGATCCTGACCCGGGTTGCCCACCATCATGACAAATTCAGAGAAGTCCTGGGTATACACCTGCATATTACCTTCTTTGTCGGCCATAAAGGTTTGAAGCACCATATCAGGCATGCAAGCGCTTTTTAGAAGAGCGGTATCTCCTTTTTCCATTCCATCAAAGAAGTTGTTGATGGTTTTTTTGATGGCTTTTTCGGCATCTTCAGGTTTGGACGCATTTTTTTGCGCGAATGCCGGAGCGGCAAAGAGGAGGATCAGGAGCGTGGTGTGTAGTTGTTTCATAGACGGTGGACGGTGGACGGTTGACGGTGGACGGCTTACGGTGGA
>DLXL01000281.1:5811-6352 GCA_003448025.1 Saprospirales bacterium
GTAAGCCGTCTACCGTAAGCCGTCCAAAAGTCGAAGCGAAAAGGTGATTACTCCGGGAAAATAGCCAGGCGGGCTGTATTTGGTATTGGATAACCATTCTGGAGGTCTGTTCGGAGTTGTTTGGCCCTCAACCTTTTTATTTGTTGTATGTTTTTGAATGGTATAAAACTACAGATTATGCAAAAACTACCATTCTTTCTGACTATCCTTTTGTTTGCCTTATTGGCCGTGTCCTGCGTGACCTCCAAGACCATCCAGAATGAAAAACGCATGGAAGATTGGCTGGCCGGCGCTACGATGCCAGTCACTGTAATGGATCAATCCGCAGGCCTCCGTTGCAGAGCATCATTACATTGCTACACCCTGATTGACGCCAGTGGAAAGGTTCACCAGGCACGCAACGTCCGGCATTTCTTGCCTAGAGTTATTCCGCAAGACACCAGCAGACTTCAGCGCGATCTGCTGGAGCGTTTGCTTTTAGGCGATCGTTAGGTGGTGTTTGGGTGTTTTGGTGTTTTGGTGTTTGGGTGTTTTAGTGTTT
>DLXL01000326.1 GCA_003448025.1 Saprospirales bacterium
ACGATTCGCATCCTGCTAAAAACTTACGACCGATCCAATTAGCGTTCAAATGATAACGGGGTGTATTCCGTGGCGCTTTACACAAACGATCAGTTGGCCTTTCAATGGACTGCTGATGAATTTGATTTTGAGGATACCAGATACCTAAATGCCCATATAGATTATCCTGCCCGACAGCGGTATGGATCCTGGTTTCATCGGTGCTTTACATTGCCTGGAGATTTTTTATCCAATTATACCCGCACAGAATCAATGGGGGCCATTCCATTGGACCCTTCCATACCTGTAAAAATTACATTAAAAGTTAGTGATGCATTCGCTAATACAAAAACACTCCAATTTTGGGCGCTACAGGATAGCAAGTCAACTGAAACCTTTATAAGCCCCCCTTACCTTTTCCTGTTCCCTTTTGATCAGGAAAACCACCTGGATATGGATGGGCTATCGCTCACAATACCGGTTGGAACGCTTTACGAATCAGTTCAGATGCAATATCTGGTGTCAGTAGACTCCAGCAGTGATTTGCACTCCCCCATGCACCATTTGCATGATGAGCATACGCCGGTGCATAAAAATTTCAACATTCGCATCAAGCCTACTCATCTTCCGCCTCACCTCCGATCCAAGGCTGTGATTGCTAATTGTAACAGCGGACGGCCTGATAATTGTGGAGGCGCATGGCAGGGTGAATGGCTTAGTACCAAAATCAGATCCTTTGGCGATTATTGCATCATGGCAGATACCATCGCTCCGCGTATTTCACCTGTAAACTTCACACGTGATATGCGTCGTAAGCCCAGCATCTCCTTTAAGATTATGGACAATTTTGCCGTTGCCGGGCTGGCAGATAATCTGATTTACCGGGGAACCATTGATGGGAAATGGGTTTTGTTTGAGTATGATAAAAAACGCAACCGAATCACGTATAAATTTGATGAGCGAGTTGGTAAAGGGGAGCACACTATTAAAATCGTTGCCCGCGATGATCGCGGAAACGAAGGCGTTTTTGAGGGAAAATTCATAAAATAATACTGAAATATGGCATTATTTGGAATTGACCTGGGTGGTACAAAACTCGAAGGTGTGGTGTTGAAAAGCCGTGAAAATCCGGTTCCGGTTTGTCGGATGCGGATCCCAACAGAGGCCCAAAAAGGATATGCTCACATTGTCAGCCAAATAGTGCGGATGAGGAATTTGCTGGAAAAGGAATCTGGCATGCAGGCCATTTACCTTGGTATTGGTCATCCGGGAACCCTCGATCCGAATACTGGTACGATAAAAAACGCCAACACCACCGTATTAAACCACCAACCATTTGACAAAGACCTGGAAACTGCATTGGGTATTCCAGTGCGGTTGGCAAATGATGCCAATTGTTTTGCTGTAGCAGAGGCATTAATGGGTGTAGTTCCGAAAGCCGTTCCGGAGGCAAGCGCAGTTTTTGGAGTGATTATGGGTACTGGTGTTGGCGGAGGTTGGGTTTTGCATGGTAAAGTACGAAATGGCCGGCAGGGCATAAGCGGAGAATGGGGGCATAATTTTCTGGATGAAAGCGGCGGACCATGCTATTGTGGTCATACTGGCTGTGTGGAAAACATTATTTCCGGTCCGGCATTGGAGAGGTTGTTGGAACAACGATCTGGCCAGCATCGCTCTTTGCGTGACATAGTGGTACTCGCCGAAACCCAACAGGATCCGGCTGCACAGCAAACGATGGACCGACTTATCCACTTCTTTGGAAAAGCCATGGCGGTGGTCATCAATATAATGGATCCTGATGCAGTGGTCCTTGGGGGAGGGGTAGGGAACATCGACCGACTCTACACAGATGGTAAGGCTGAAGTACAAAAGCACCTGTTCAATCACAGGATTGATACTGTATTTCTGCGTCCCAAGTTGGGTGACAGTGCCGGGGTGTTTGGCGCTGCGCTATTGTAGCATAGTAACCTCCCAGGCGCCGTCTACCGTAAGCCGGCCACTGTCTACCACCTAAATGCCATTTTTTCACACTTCCCTTTTCATTCCAAGGAAATCCCGCTACCTTTGCGCGCGTTTTTGCCGCAATAGCGGTTGAAACCCGCTGATTCAACCATTATCACTCAACTTTTATTTAGCAAAATCATGGCAACGACGGCAGATATCCGCAACGGAATGTGCATCGAACACAACAACGACATCGTAAAAATCATTGATTTTTCGAAGTTCCAGGTAGGTCGCGGCAGCGGTAAAGTCTGGACCAAGCTCAAAAGTACCACCTCCGGTCGTGTCGTTGAATTTACCTTCAACAGTGGCGCTACCGTTAATGAAGTGCGTGTTGAGCGTCGCAAATTCCAATACCTCTACCCTGAAGATGGCGGTTTCGCCCTCATGAATCAGGAAACGTTTGACCAGATTTCAATCCCTGATGAAATGGTGGATAACGGTCAGTTTCTGAAGGAGGGAGATGTGGTAGATGTTTTGTACCACTCTGCTAAAGACACCATCCTGTCTGTGGAATTACCACAAACCGTAATTCTTGAGATTACCTACTGCGAACCAGGTTTGCGCGGAGACACCGCTACGAACACCCTGAAGCCAGCTACTGTGGAAACCGGTGCTGAAGTACGTGTTCCGCTATTCTGTGATCAGGGAGATCTCATCAAGATTGATACTGCTACAGGCGCTTATATTGAGCGTGTGAAAAAGTAAAGCACCCTTTTAGCATCTTTTTCCTTGCGGGCCATTCCGGATTATTCCGGGATGGCCCGTTTTTTTCCTCCGGATTTTATCCGGGGTTATTGAAGTTTAACCGCTTCGCGGTTAGGGGCTTGTGGGTTCCAAAAAAAAGCCTTAAATTGTACATGATAAAACACCAACTAAGCCCGAAGGGCTTGAACCTGAATAACCTAACTAAGCCCGAAGGGCTTGAACTTGAATAACCTAACTAAGCCCGAAGGGCTTGAACTTGAATAACCCCGGATCGCATCCGGGAGGACTCCGGATCGCATCCGGGAGGACTCCAGACAGCATCCGGGAGGACTCCAGACAGCATCCGGGAGGACTCCGGATCGCATCCGGGAGATACCACATGAAACTATGAGTACCCACACACAAATCCTCTACCAAGTCGTCTTCAGTACCAAATACCGCAAGCCCACGCTGAAGAAAGAAGACCGTCCACAGCTATTCAAACTAATCTGGGGCCTGCTGAAAAACAAGAGGTGTCACCTCTATCGTATAAACGGGATTGAAGACCATCTCCACATCATTTTTGCATTGCATCCTTCGGTGTCACTTGCTTCTCTAGTAAAGGACATTAAATTGTCTGCAACTGCTTACATCAAACAGACCGGTATTTTCCCGGATTTTGGTGGCTGGCAGGAGGGATATGGCGCTTTTACCTATTCTGTTGGCGCGAAAGGGAACCTGATCAGATATGTGAAGAATCAGGAAGAGCATCATAAAAAGAAATCCTCCAAGGCAGAATATATATCCATGTTGGAAAAACATCAGATTGAATATGATGTAAAATTCCTCGAGTAAAGGTTTGCGAAAGCACCATGTTTTATACCACAACGCTGACCTCTTTTACCTCAAAGGTGGCCATTTCGGTGTCAGTTTGGACCAGTAGCTCACCCCGTTCATTGACCCCTTGAATAGTGCCTTCAAAAGTTGCCCCGGTTGCTTGCCGAATAAAGGTGGTTGTGGTGCCGCGTCGCCAAAGATGCGCTTCATATTCAGCTTTTATAGCTTTCTTTTCTCCTGATTTGAGATGTAAATAACGATGTTCAAGGCATTCTAAAAGGCGATCAGCAATGTCATCAATTTCATAGGTACCGCCTAAACTTCGGGCAAGAGAAGTAGCGTTAGGAAGATCTGGAGGAAAATTCAATTGGTTGACATTCAGGCCAATACCCACTATGGAACTTTGCAGCCCGGATCCTGCTATAGTGTTTTGAATCAAAATGCCGGCGGTCTTTCGATCACCAATATATAGGTCATTGGGCCACTTGATTTTAATCCGGGAAGGAGTCACTTGAAGCTTTGAAGATCTTTCATCCTGTTCCGTCCATCCATGAAGGTCTTCAGCTTTTATGATTCGTACGATTACATCCCGTAGAGCCAGAGCCACCGACATACTCAGGTAGAATTGGTCTGACACTGCCAGCCAGGAAGGGTACAGGACAATACTAATCAGGAGGTTTTCACCCTGCGGACTTAGCCACAAACTGCCAAGTTGCCCCTTGCCGGCTGTCTGATTGGCAGCCCGAACCACCATTCCTTCAGGCGGCCTGGTTTTTGCAGCCTCCTTTTGTCGTGAAGCAATGAATTCCGCAGCCCAATCGTTTGTAGAAGGCAGTTCGTCGAAACGGTAATAAACCTTTCCTATAAAGAGAGTGTTTGACATGCAAAATGATTTGCCATCTGCGATTTTGACGAAGTAAGGTATGGCGTCACACAGGTACTTATGATATTGTATGGCATTTTTCGACACAAAAGCCTTACCTTTGAAACTGAATTTTAAAACAGAGCGTTTCATTTGAAACCAAAAAATTGTAGAATTTGATCAGCATTTCCAGCCGGCGGGCAAAAAATCCGCAACTTGAACACCTTAATCACCTCATTGTAGAGGGCATTCGCGACAAAAAAGGCAAGAAGATCGTGCAGCTCGACCTGCGTAAACTAGGCGATGCACCCGCAGATTTTTTCATTATCTGTGAGGGAGATTCTAATACCCACGTCAAGGCCATTACCGATAGTATTTATAAAAAGGTAAAGGAAGAACTTGATGCTGCGCCCTCTCATACTGAAGGTTCAAGCACATCCAAGTGGATCCTGATGGACTACTTCAATACAGTAGTTCATGTGTTCCACCCCGAATTACGCGAATTTTACGAACTCGAACATTTATGGAGTGACGCCGACGTCACCGAATTCGGAGAAGTATAAACCCTCTAAAACATTTTGCGAGCGTAGGTCTCGCTTCAATAACATGGAAGACAATAAAAGAAGAGAAGATCCCTCTGAACGACGTCCGGAAGAAAACGGTGAAGGAGGTGGACTTCCACGTTTCAATTTCATGTGGGTTTTTATCCTGATTGGATTAGGCCTGCTGGTTCTTCAGGTTACTAAGTTCTCTACTAAACCAGAGAATGCAAGTTGGACTGATATAGAAAAATGGGGCAAAAAAGGCCAGATAGACCGCTTTATCGTTGTAAATCCCAAGGAAGCGTATGTCTATATCAAGCCTGACTCTCTCAGCGTTGGCGATCATGCTAATCGCGTGAAGTCGCCTAAAAAATCGATGTTTAATGCTGACCAGCCACACTATGTCATGAACATAGGCAGTGTAGAGGTCGCCTCCTCTAAGGTCGATAAGATCAATGAAGTCATCATAAAGGAGAAAAAACAACAACCCATCGAAATGAAGATTGAAGACCGCATCAATTGGAGTGCGGTGATGATCAATTTTGGGTTGCCTATTCTGATCTTTATTGGCTTGTGGATCTTTATCCTGCGCAGAATGGGCGGTGGCGCCGGCGGCCCCGGTGGTCAGATTTTCAACATTGGTAAATCCAAGGCTACACTGTTCGACAATAACTCCAAGGTAAATATCACCTTCGCTGATGTTGCCGGTTTGGACGAGGCCAAGGAAGAAGTGATGGAAGTGGTAGACTTCCTGAAAAATCCGAAGAAATACACCGTTTTGGGTGGTAAAATCCCCAAAGGCGTACTGTTGGTAGGACCTCCCGGCACCGGTAAAACCCTGCTGGCTAAAGCGGTGGCTGGCGAAGCGAATGCACCGTTCTTCTCCATTTCCGGTTCTGACTTTGTGGAAATGTTTGTTGGTGTAGGCGCCAGCCGCGTTCGAGACTTGTTCCGTCAAGCCCGTGAAAAAGCACCTTGCATCATATTTATCGATGAAATTGACGCTATTGGTCGCGCCCGTGGCCGTGGAGCTGTTCAAGGCGGCAACGATGAACGCGAGAATACGCTTAATCAGTTGCTCGTGGAAATGGACGGCTTCCCCACCGACAAAGGGGTGATCCTGATGGCGGCTACCAACCGCCCTGATATTCTGGACCAGGCATTGCTGCGCCCCGGCCGTTTCGACCGTCAGATCGGTATAGACCGTCCGGATCTGAAAGGTCGTGCCCAGATCTTTAAAGTACACATGAAAAACATCAAGGTGTCGCCCGAAGTAACGGCCGAAACCTTGTCGGAAATGACCCCGGGCTTCGTAGGCGCTGATATTGCCAACGTATGCAATGAAGCAGCCCTGATTGCCGCCCGCCGCGAAAAAACGGCAGTGGATCTGGACGACTTCAACTACGCGCTCGATAAAGTGATTGGCGGTCTGGAGAAAAAGAACAAGATCATCAGCCCCGAGGAAAAGCAGATCATCGCCTACCACGAGGCTGGACACGCCATTTGCGGCTGGTTCCTGGAACACGCTCACCCGCTGGTGAAAGTGACCATTGTGCCGCGCGGTCTGGCAGCCTTGGGGTATGCCCAATACCTGCCCAAAGAGCAGTACATCACCCGCAAGGAAAAACTGCTCGATGATATGTGTATGACCCTCGGTGGACGTGCCGCCGAATCAGTGGTATTCGACAAGATCAGCACCGGCGCCCAAAGCGATCTGGATCATATTACGCGCCTGGCGTACGATATGATCGTGAACTATGGCTTGAGCGATAAAGTGGGTAATGTGTCCTACTACTCCATGCTCAACGACAGCTTCAACCGTCCGTTCTCGGAGCAGACAGCCTTCATCATCGACACTGAGGTGAAAAATATGATCGAAGCCGAATACGTGCGCGCTAAAAAGCTCCTCAAAGAGAAACGCAAAGAGCTGGATGCCCTGGCTAAGGCCTTGCTTGAAAAGGAAGTGCTGCACCGGGCAGACCTGGAGGTGATTGTAGGTAAGCGCCCGTTCGCAGATCCAACCCCAGGGGAAAGTGGGCATGTGCCAGAAGTCGGCACACCCTCTTCGGATGATGCCGAATAGGGAACGATGAACGATGAACGACGGGACGATGATCTTCCGCGTTTGATAAGATAGCCGCCGGCGCCGCTCCTGGATGGAGTAGCGCCGGCGGCGTTTGTAAGCCGGAATGGTATTCCGGCCTTGCGCACTTGCCGGAATACCATTCCGGCTTACAGGCCAAACCCAACCCGATTCCATATATCTATTTTTAAAAAATCAGCTACTTTTGCCGCATTGCCCGCCATAAATCATGTCAGACACTCAGGCCCCGCTTAAGACATTTATCATTTACGCCCGCGACGACAAGGCGTATAAAGACCAACTGATTCGCCACCTGCGTCCGCTGGTGAGCAGCAGCTATCTGAACGTGTGGCACGACGGCGATATACTGCCCGGGGAGGATTGGGAGAAAAAGATCAAATCCAACCTCAAAACCTCCCAATTGGTACTGGTGCTGGTGAGCGTGAACTGCCTGAATTCCGAATTTATTGAAGGCGAAGAGCTTACCACTGCCGTAGCGCAGTTGAAAGACGGCCATACCCGCATTGTGCCCATCATTGTATCTCCCTGTGGCTGGCGTTTTCACAAGCTGTTTGTGGGCCTGCAGGGCCTGCCGGAAGACATGAAGCCGGTGAGCGAATGGCCCAATCCCGACAAGGCCTGGACCAATGTGGTAGAATCACTGGCCAGTATTGTAGACGAAACCCGTGCCGAACAGGCTGCCTTCCTGCAACAACAGCAAAAAGCCGCCGAACAGGCGCGTCTGGCTGCTCTGGCAGCCGAGCAGGAGGCCAGACGTAAAGCAGAGGAGGAGGCCCAGGCTCGCGCCCGGCAGGAGCAGCAGGAGCGTGAAGCCGCCGAACTACAGCGCCAAAAAGCCGCCGAAAAAGAACGCCTCGATACTGAAGCCCGCCAAAAAGCAGAAGCCGCCCGACTGCGACGTGAAGCCGGAGACGCCAACGGCGGCAGCAACAAATTCATCTTTGCCGGACTGGGTGTGGTAGTGTTGGTGATTATCTATCTGGCATTTTTCCCGCCGTGGAAAACAAAAAAGCCAGAGGAGGAAGCGCAGGAGGTGGCCACACAACAAGGAAAGAAACCATCCGAACCCACTAACTTCCGGAAGGATGACCAAAAAGCTTATGATGCAGCCAAAAAACTGGGAACCTTGCCGGCTTGGGAAAAATACCTGCAGCAATACCCATCCGGATTACACGCAGAGGAGGCCCGGCAGCAAATCAGCAACCTGAAAAAACAAATTGCAACCAAGTTCAAACAGGCTAAAAACTGGTACAATCTGGAGGAGCCGGATAAGGCCAGGCCGTTGCTGGACGATATCCTCCGGCTGGACCCTGACCATGCCGACGCACAACGTTTGAAACAATCCTTGAAATGAAAATTATTCTACCCCTGCTTTTCCTGATGCTGACAAGCGCCGCCCTGGGCGCGCAATCCTGCTATGAAGTAGCGCTACAAAAAGGCCAGGCAGCCTATAATCAGGGCGATTACGCCCGCGCAGCCAAATTCTGGACCACCGGCAAAGATTGCGACGATGCTGATGTTAAAAAGCTCAACAACCTCATCTGGAAAACCCGCGACGACGATGGCGACGGCTTTGTGAACGGCATTGATAAATGCCCCAAGGCCGCTTATGCTAAAAACAGCGGCTGCCCGCCCCCCAAACCCAAAGACACCGACGAAGACGGTCTGAAAGATGACGATGATGAATGCCCCAATCATTATGGCCCCAAACGCTTTAATGGCTGCCCTGATAAGGATGGCGATGAAATTCCGGACAAAGACGATGATTGTCCGGATGATTATGGCCCCAAACGCACCAATGGCTGCCCGGACAAAGATGGTGACGGCATCAGGGATAAATCCGATGATTGCGCGGCTGAAAGCGGACCTGCGGCTACCCGAGGCTGCCCGGATACGGATAATGATGGCGTAGCGGATAAAGACGATAATTGCCCAAATCAAGCAGGCCCAAAGTCTAACAGAGGTTGCCCTTTGCCGCCGCCCAATCCAACCCCTGCAATCCCCGCAGGTATGGTTTTAGTAAAAGGGGGGACTTTTACCATGGGTGATCAATTTGGAGAAGGCAGTTCCGATGAAGTGCCAGTACATAATGTGACATTGCGCGATTTTTATTTGGGAAAATATGAGGTGACCTTTGAAGAGTATGACGCTTTTTGCAGCGCAACAGGAAGAGAAAAAACCGACGACCGTGGTTGGGGGCGTGGCCTAAGGCCGGTAATTTATGTGGATTGGTATGATGCGGTGGAATACTGTAACTGGCGTTCACAAAAGGAAAATCTTGGGCTCTATTACAATATAGATAAAAACAGAAAGGACCCAAATAATCAGAATAGCAACGACAATAAAAAGTGGACGGTAACCATCAACGTTGGTGCTAAAGGGTATCGCTTGCCATCTGAGGCTGAATGGGAGTTTGCGGCCAGGGAACAAGGGAAAAAAGTGAGATTTGGCAATGGCCGTGACATTATTGATCCTTCTGAAATCAATTTTGATGCATCAGATTCCTACAAAAAGTCATATTCCCAAACAGGTGTTTACCGCAGTAAAACGGTGCCGGTGGATGAACTTTCTGCCAATTCGCTTGGCTTGAAACATATGAGTGGCAACGTATGGGAATGGTGCGCCGATTGGTATGATTCGGAATATTATAAAAACAGCCCGGCACAGAACCCTCAGGGGCCTGCTTCAGGGAGTAGTCGGGTGCTTCGCGGTGGTTCGTGGAACAATAATCCAGAGAATTGCCGGGTGGCTAACCGGTACAGGAACAATCCGAATAATCGCAACAACAATGTGGGGTTTCGGGTGGCGCGAGACCATCAGGGCGGATATCCGCTCGCCGGAGTCGGGGTCGTTCAAGGGGAGCGGCCCGGAGTGTGCAAGCTTGATAGTCTGCCGTTTGTCCTGACCACCTGCCAGTATAGGGTGGCAAATACATCGCTGGGAAGGCGGGGCTGGTACCTCCGTATTTTCGGAAAGAACGTCCCTCCTTCTTTTATTTCAGGCTTTTGATCCATCCACCTACCATGCGTCCAATCTCGTCCAGGCGTTGTGCAAATTCATTGTATCGGATGGAGTTATAATGACCGCGGTCAAAGCCAAGCCGGAAGAAATACCGCAATTGCTCCAGTTTAATGTTGACTTTTTGAAGTGCCGGGCGTTTTTCAGCGGCAGGCAGGTAGTAAGCTTCAATGAGCATTTCCAGCAAGTCGCTCAGGTGGTTTTGAATCCGGTCTCCCAGGGTGAATTTTTGGCTGCGGGGAAATCCCTCAATGATCGGAAGGGTGTGTTTAAGCAGGTCGTATGCCTTGGCTACAATGGTTTCTTTTGTATTTTCCATGAAAACGTATCGTCAACTTTATCATAAAATAACTTCCTGGGATAATTTGTTGATGGCAGCAAAAAATGCAACCCGTGGCAGGCAGTTCAATGCGCCAGTGGCGGGTTTCAACTTCCGGCTGGAGCGTGAATTGCTAAAGTTACAGCAGGAATTGGAGGACATGAGTTACCAACCTGGCCCGTACACTACGTTCAGGATTCATGATCCCAAAGCAAGGATGATCAGCGCAGCGCCTTTCAGGGATCGGGTAGTACATCACGCCCTATGTAACGTGATAGAGCCTGTTTTTGAAAAGACCTTTATTTTCGACAGTTTTGCCAACAGAAAGGGCAAGGGTGCACAGAGGGCAATAGAACGTTACCAGTATTATGCGCGGAAATATCAGTATGTTTTGAAATGTGATGTCCGGAAGTTTTTTCCTTCATTAGATCATAGCATACTAAAAGCAGCGTTTCGCTGGAAAATTCAGTGCCCTGAAACACTCTGGCTTTCAGACCTGATTTTGGATAATTCCAATCTGCAGGAGTCGGTGACAGATGTTCTTCGTCCGCTTGGCCTTCCGGATCATGATCGCCGTGGCTTACCAATTGGCAACCTTACCAGTCAGTTCTGGGCCAATGTTTACATGAACCGCTTTGACCATTTTGTCAAAGAAACCTTGCAGGTTCCCGGCTACATCAGGTATGTGGATGACTTTGTGCTTTTTAGCAAGGACAAGGTGCAACTTGCTCATTTATTGGAGGAAATCAAGGCGTATCTGGCTACTTTACGATTGGTACTACATCCAACCAAAACGCACATACATCATACAAAAAGCGGAGTGCCATTCCTTGGTTATCGGGTATGGCCTGATTACAGGATTGCCAAAAAGGAACGTGTGCGGCGATTCAGGAGGCATATTTCCCTGGTGCTTATGCAAAAGCCAACGAACTACCAGCTTTTAGAACAAGCCCTGAACAGTTGGCTAGGGCACATTCGCTTTGGCCAAGCCGGTCGCCTGGAGTATCAGGTTTTTTGGGGTTTGCGGGATAAGGGGGTGAATGTTTTGGTACATCCACGGGGCTCCTGGAGGGTATTGATGGGAAATTAGGTGTTGCTTATCCGGTATTTTTCAGACCTATAAGGATTTGCAAAACCTACGGTATGTACACAAGTTCAATGACATCAAGGCTGAAAGATTAAAGAAGTGTGTTTAAGAATTGAGTGGAACTGTTGTAGGCCTATTTTCATGGTTATAGGCACTGGGGGGCGTTGCGATGCCAGGCCTTG
>DLXL01000049.1 GCA_003448025.1 Saprospirales bacterium
GGTTTGAGGGGTTTGATGTAACGGCGGGTTTAGCCGCCGCTGTTTGAAGGGTTTGAGGGGTTTGATGTAACGGCGGGTTTAGCCGCCGCTGTTTGAAGGTTTGAGGGGTTTGATGTAACGGCGGGTTTAGCCGCCGCTGTTTGAAGGTTTGAGGAGCTTGAGATTAAATTTTTTTAACTTGTTCGAGGATAGCACGCTTCATGGGGTCTCTGTAGAACAGGTTCATCGTTTCGAAAGGTATGATCTTTTTGTCTTCCGGACTTACAATATGCACACAGGATTTTTTGATGGCCCGAACATCAAAGTCGTAAGCATCTATGAAACGCATGATGATGATCCGAAACAGGTTTTCATACCCCAGATTGGGGGCACTTACCTGCGGGAGGCAACACATTAGGCTTTGATTGAGTTCGTTGGTGGCACATTCTACGGAATTCCCGGTACTAAAGAGCTGCACCATGTGCTGGTGTAATCGTTCATCTTGTTCATATACAATAGTATTGCGGGAATTATCCAGTATATCCTGCGGATTAATGAATCGGGTCAGCGGAAATACTTCACCATCTATTTTCAATGCATATGCCATGGCCAGGGCATCGGGGTTGCAGGGAACCGGTATGATGTCTTCGGGCTGAAATACGGGCGCCTGACGCAAAATTTCCTTGCGGACCTGGGTAAGTGTAATGCGATCGGTGGCTGGATTAAATCCTTCCACACGCCCGGCAGCCTGTGTGGGCTGAAAAGTTACGCCCCGCACACAACGCTGTTTCAAGGCAAAATCAATGATCTCCCCAATCTCCTGGTCATTCAATCCTTTTTGCAAGGTCACCACTAAAGTAGTAGAAAGATTGAAGCGGTTCAGATGTTCCAGTGCTTTCATCCGTACCTCCAGCAGGTTTTCGCCGCGCAAACATTCCAAAACCTTGGGTTGAAGGGAATCAAATTGCAGATAAACCTCAAAATCAGGCATATAATTGGCCAAACGCGCTGCAAATGCCTCATCTTTAGCGATCCGGATTCCGTTGGTATTGAGCATCAGGTGCCGGATGGGTTTGCGTTTGGCTATATCCAGGATGTCAAAAAATTGTGGATGTACGGTGGGCTCTCCGCCACTGATCTGCACCACATCAGGCTCCCCTTCATTAGCCACCACCAAATCCAGCATCGCTTCTATTTCTTCCAGTGTTCGGTGCCTGCCATGATGTGGCGATGATTCGGCATAACAGGTAGGACAGGTAAGATTACAGCGATCTGTTACTTCTATAATCGTAAGGCAGGAATGTTGTTCATGGTCCGGACACAAGCCACAATCATAGGGGCATCCAAAATGGGTTTGGGTGTTAAATCGCTTAGGTATTTCACTTCGCTTGGCATAGTTGCGGGAATTGCGGTAATATTCCACATCGTCGGCAATCAGTACTTTTTCTGCTCCATGTTCCGGACAGCGCTTGAGCATCCAGACCTGATCATTTTCAAAAATGATTTTGGCATCCACCCTTCGCAGGCATTGCGTACACAGACTCAGGGTAAAATCATAATAAATATATGGTCTTTCCATGAGGGCTAAATTTTCAACTCGTTGTATTTCAATCTTTTACGCAAACCTTCTGTATATTTCAACATAGCATTTTGCGAGGCAGCAGGCATGCCTGGCACCAATTTTTGATTGCGTTCCACCCGAGATACAGGGAGTGCATAATAGGTACTTTTCCCTGCCGCATTTTTATGGATATAACGCCAGATAGGGATTATCCCGTGTTCGCCCAACCGAACCTTGGGATTGCCTTTGTTTTTCAGTAGATCTACCTGGAATAAAATACCACCATCTGTATTGGGCTGTTGTTGGTTGGAAATGAAATTGCCTAATGAGTACACAACCAGGGCCTCCTTTTCCTGTCCGTCCGGCATGGAAACACGCTCCATTCGTATGGGCTGCACCACATGAGGGTGAGACCCAATCACCATATCCGCGCCGTTTTTGATCAGGAATTTGGCCTGTTCCCGCTGTACGGCATTCTCCGTGAGCTGGTATTCCAATCCCCAATGCATCACCACAATGATGAAATGTGGTTTACGGGCACGAGCCTCCGCAAGGTCGGCAGCCATTTGTTCATTATCGATCAGGTTGACTACCGTTGGAGCTTCCGTAGGCACGCCGTTGGTATCATAGGTGTAATTGAGCAACGCAATTTTGAATCCGTTTTTATAGATCATCAACGGATAAAGGGTGCTTCGATCCCGTTCGTTCTTGAAGGTTCCGGTTTGTAAAAAGGCTTCCTTGCGGAGTGCGTCTATGGTATGGGTAACGCCCAGCGCATGGGCATCGTTGGAGTGATTATTGGCCGTTACCAGAAGATCAAAGCCTGCCTTTTTCAAGGCTGTAGCCAATGCATCCGGACTGCGAAACATGGGATATCCCGTGTAAGGCGGCTTGCCGGGCAATGTGAGCTCAAGGTTGCCAATGGCAATATCTGCCTGCTCCAGAATTGGTTTGACGTATTTAAAGCAGGGGGTGTAATCATACTGATCCTTTCCTGTCTGAGCACTGGTTATCTGCGGCGCATGCCCCATGATATCACCGGCAAAAATGAGCCGCAAGGTATCCGTTTGGGCAGAAAGGGTGAACGTGCAGAACAGCAGCAGTACTTGCCAGATGTGATTAGCTTGACGCATAGATGATCGTTGGATTTTATGGAGAATGGTCATTTTGAAGCAAAGAAACATAGTTTTGGGGAGTTTTTTACCGCAGAGGCGCAGAGGCGCAGAGAAACGACCCTCCGTGCCTCTGCGTCTCCGCGCCTCTGCGGTAAGAAAAATCAATGATCCTCCGCCCTTCCCAAAATCCGTCCCTGATCAAATGTCTTTCGCAACTCTTCTGCTTCCTTTCGATCTTCTTCACTGAGCGCCGGCTTGCCTATTACCGACAAATCCGGTTCGCCGGCATCAACCCAGGCGGTATACCAGGCGCTGCTCACCGCGTGAATGGCTGCTCTTAACCGACGTTCGATCATACCATTCAGGGATTCCTGGTAAGCCGCGGCAAAATCCCGGCAAGGTACCACCACCATAGTTCCAAGGCGCATATCCGGACACATCTGCCGGTCTTGAGGAAAACTGCGGCGGAGGGCTTTTTCAAAATTCAATACGCTGTCTACCAATTTGTTGGAGTCAAAAACTGACTGCCAGAACCAATCCTCTGTTCGCTCTATGTACTCCGGTTTGCCCACGAAATAATCATAGGAATCATCGGCAAAAAGCTCCGGGATCCTACTCTCCCAAAAACCATGTATGCCATGCTGCCCGGTTTTTTGGCCGTTGTAATTACTGGTGGTGTGCAACGGCACATGAGCATCCCCAATGTAATGGCCCATGTCTGCGGCCAGTTTCAGGATACGCTTGCCATCACGCTGCCGGAAGGCATCTGTCAGTTGTCGTTGCATACGTTGAAGGTTCCAGGGCAGCACACCGTGTTCAGAGAGATGTTCCCGGTAAAATGCAGCTACAGGCTTTTCCTTTCGGCCCATAAAGTCCAGAAAGGTGTTGAGTGAATCTGCTGAAATGGTTTCATCATCCTGGTAAAAACGGGCAGCTACCTGCCGGTTAAACCATTGCTTGTAATCCCGACGCCATACTTCCTGCAAAGGCTTTTTGGGGCCAATGAGCAGAGAGGTATCCCCGGAAGCATCCACTATCCATATTTCTGTATGTGCCAGTAAAGCATCTAACCATTGCCGGGGCAATTGATCAAAAGGCGGCTGCCCGTAATTATCCAGATCAATGTAATGTCTGGGCGCCTCATGCTTGCTGGCGTATCGGCGCATGTCGGGATCAACGGCATGATCGGTAAGGTAGTCAATGTTGGGCTTGAAAAACACCATCATTTCCGGAGGCAGAGTCATGGTTGCCAGTCGGTTGATGCGTTTGTGGGCGAAGAAGCCCCAATCGGGGTGGTGCTGTACCGGCGGGTTTAGCCGCCGATTATCTGTTTGAGGGGTTTGAAGGGTTTGAAGGGTTTGAGGGGTTTGAAGGGTTTGAAGGGTTTGAGTAGGGGTGACCCTCGTGGTCACCCATGATCTCGTTATTCTGGTTTGAGGGGTTTGAAAGGTTTGAGTAGGGGTGACCCTCGTGGTCACCCATGATCTCGTTATTCTGGTTTGAAAGGTTTGAGGTACCGGCGGGTTTAGCCGCCGAATCTGTGTTTGAAGAGGCGGGGTAGTGAAGCTGAGGAGAAGACAAACTGGAATGAGTAACCGGAGTTGCATCAGGCAGATATTTTTTTGGATGAAAGATAGCTGGTTAAAATCATATCATGCAACAGGTGATCAACCGCACAAATCTTTGAAACTTTCCAAAAGTTAACTTCCTTTACCCCGAAATCACCTTCTGTTTTTCAAGGCAAAACGACTGACTATGCAACAATCAAGCACTCGGAACAACGGTTATCTGTACCAAATCGGTATTATCGGACTGTTGTTCTTTATTTTCGGGTTTGTAACCTGGCTGAACGGCACCCTGATTCCCTTTTTGAAACTGGCCTGCGAACTGGATACCCTTCAGGCCCTTTTTGTCACTTTCGCTTTTTATATCAGTTATTTTTTTCTGGCCATTCCTTCCTCCGGCATCCTGAAAAAAACAGGATTCAAAAATGGCATGGCATGGGGGCTACAGGTGATGGCGCTCGGGTGTCTGATTTTTATCCCTGCTGCCAACGCCCGCGCTTTCCCATTGTTCCTGACCGGCCTGTTTGTACAGGGCATGGGGCTATCGCTGTTGCAAACGGCCTCCAATCCGTATATCAGCATTATCGGCCCTATTGAAAGCGCAGCGCAGCGCATCAGTATTATGGGCATCTGCAACAAGATCGCCGGTATCCTTAGCCCACTCATTCTCAGCAGTATTGTGTTGAAGAATGCAACGGCCATTGAAACGGAGATCAACAACGCTACCGATGCGGCGGTTCGGAGCGGTTTATTGGACCAACTCGCCGGCCGCGTGGTTATGCCTTATATGGTGATGGCGGCAGTTTTGGGCATTCTGGCCCTGATGATCCGCCGTTCTTCCCTGCCCGAAATTGATACTTCGGCTGAGTCAGCGGAAGAAGGCGCCACAGCACTCTCCGCCGGCAGAACGAGCGTGTGGCAATTCCCGCACCTGGTGCTGGGGGCCTTGGCCATCTTTGTGTATGTGGGAGCCGAGGTAATGGCCGGCGACGTGATCGGGGTGTACGGGAAATCGCTGGGGTTCAGTCTGGACCAGACCAAGTATTTCACCACATTCACCCTTGGGGCCATGCTGCTGGGGTATATTTTGAACATTCTGCTCATTCCCAAATACATCAGCCAACAGGATTTCCTGAAATATTCTGCTGCCCTGGGCGTAGCGCTCACGGTACTTACCTATTTCACCACGGGTTCTACGGCGGTGACCTGCATTGCCTTGCTGGGTCTGGCCAATGCCGTGATGTGGCCCGCCATTTTCCCGCTGGCTATCAATGGTTTGGGTAAGTTCACGCAGATCGGCTCTGCCTGGCTTGTTATGGGGATTGCGGGCGGTGCGGTGATTCCGCAAGCCTATGGCCTGCTGGAGCGAGGTATGGGTTATCAAACAGCATTCGTGGTGCTGATGGTGCCCTGTTATCTGTTCATCCTGTATTATGCTGTTGCGGGATATAAGCCAAGGTAGTTTTTTCACCGCTAAGAACGCAAAGAGCGCTAAGTAGGACAAACACCAATTTAGCGCTCTTTGCGTTCTTAGCGGTGAAACCTCACATCGCTGCCGCGAACTGCCTCAAAAACCGCACATCATTTTCGAATAACAGGCGAATATCGCCGATCTCGTACAAGCGCAACGCCTGCCTTTCAATGCCCATGCCAAAGGCAAAACCGCTGTATTTTTTAGAATCAATACCGCAGTTTTCCAGCACCTGTGGGTCTACCATGCCGCAGCCCAGAATTTCCAGCCAGCCGGTTCCTTTAGTGAGCCGATAATTCTTCTCGGTATCCGTACCCAGCCAGATATCCATTTCTGCAGAGGGTTCCGTGAAAGGGAAGAAGGAAGGACGCAGGCGTATTTTGGTTGCGCCAAACATTTCCTGGGCAAAGTACAGGAGTGTTTGTTTCAAATCTGCGAAGGAAACGCCCTCATCGATATATAAGCCTTCCACCTGATGGAATTGGGCGTGGGAACGGGTGGAGATGGTTTCGTTGCGGTACACCCTTCCTGGTGCTATGATACGGATAGGTGGCTGACGGTTTTCCATCACGCGCGCCTGCACAGGTGAAGTGTGTGTTCGCAAGAGCATTCCGGGGGCATCTACCACATAAAAAGTATCCTGCATATCGCGCGCCGGATGGTCTTCAGGCGTGTTCATCGCGGTAAAATTATGCCAGTCGTCTTCAATTTCCGGGCCATCTGCCACACTGAAGCCCATGCGGGTGAAGATTTCCACAATACGGTTCATGGTAACCGCTACCGGGTGGCGTGACCCCAGCGGCATGGGTTCGCCAGGAGCACTGAGGTCCAGGGAACTGCCTGCGGAACTTTGTGCCTGTGCTTCGAAGGTCTCCTTCAGTTGGTCGTGTTTCGTTTCGGCTTCCTGTTTAAGCCGGTTCATGAGCTGACCATAATCTCGTTTGCGCTCGTTGGGCACGTTGCGCATTTCTTCCATCAGGCTCTTGATCAGGCCTTTGGTACCGAGGTACTGGATCCGGAATGCTTCCAGTTCTGCTGCAATAGCCGGCGCTTGGGCATTGATTTCCGTTAATACAAGCTCCGCTTTTTCGAATATGTCTGACTTGGTGGAGTTTATGGGGGTTT
>DLXL01000050.1 GCA_003448025.1 Saprospirales bacterium
GTATCACTTTTTTACAACTATTATTTAACTCATCATATGGTGATAGATTTCTATGATTTTTCTAGATATAAAATAATTAACGCACGATCGCAGATAAAAGCCGACGAACCATCCATTTTTTACCAAAATGAGGGTTTCCTAGATGTAAAAATTTGGGATAATAAAAAAAATAAACTGGTTTCCCCATCTAGTTTTAGTATTCCATCACTATCTGTTTTATCACAACGTAGGGGTTTGTCGGTTTTAACAGGTTTAGCTGAGACCTATGAACGGATTCGCTTATATCGGGAATGGTCTTTTGGCAGGAATACTATTTTTCGTAAACCGCAACAAGCTGATCTTCAAAACGATCGGATGGAACCTGATTTTTCAAATTTGGGTATGATCCTCTCTCGGTTACGAAAAGACCCAAAAATTAAACGAGCGTTAGTTGATGCCTTAAAAGATTTATATGAAGGTGTAACTGATTTTGAGGTTATAATTGAGGGGGGAACCGTTCAAGTGTTTTTTACTGAAGGTGATTTTTCCATACCTGCTACAAGGTTATCTGATGGCACGCTTCGTTATTTGTGTTTGTTGGCCATTTTGCTCGACCCAACTCCTCCTCCGCTTGTTTGTATTGAAGAGCCAGAATTAGGACTACATCCTGACATATTACCCAAAATTGCGGACTTGCTTGTTGACGCATCAAGTCGAACACAACTAATTGTAACGACACATTCTGATGTATTGATTGATGCGCTTACAGAAAGACCAGAAGCAGTATTGGTTTTTGAAAAGGTAAACGGGCAAACAAAAATAAAAAGGTTAAACAAAAGTGATCTGGAACATTGGCTCAAAGACTATCGATTAGGCCAACTCTGGTTACGTGGCGAAATAGGAGGTACAAGATGGTAAATATTAAAATCTACATTGAAGGAGGAGGAGAAGGAAAAGATCTGGATTCAAGGTTTCGTGAAGGATGGACTAAGTTTTTTAAATCAGCGGGATTGGAAGGCAAGATGCCTCGACCTGTGAGGGGTAAGGGTAGAGATAATACGTTTGATTTATTTTGTACAGCAATAAAACACGCGGGACCAAATGATCTTCCGTTACTTTTAGTTGACAGTGAAGATCCTGTACATCAAAACCACAATATTTGGGATCATTTAAGCGCACGTGATAAATGGAGCAAACCTGATAATGCAGATGAAAATCATGCATTTTTAATGGTTCAACTCATGGAAACATGGTTTTTAGCAGATACAAGGATTTTGAAGAGCTATTTTGGAAATAATTTTAACGAAAATAAAGTGCCCAAATGGACTAACTTGGAGTCTGTTGAAAAATCCAAAGTGTTGAATGTATTAAATAAAGCTTCCAATGGCAAATATGAAAAGGGAAAAATTTCCTTTGAATTGCTCGGTAGATTAAATGTAGAAATAGTTAAAGCAAAATTACCAAATGCCAAAAGGCTGCTAGATTACTTACAAGAGCTATAATGTGTTGGAGGTGCTTTCTATAAATCTTATAAATTATCAGAAAGCACCCCAAAAAACACTAAAACCAAGGCCATTAAGCCTACTGCGGGAAATAAACCCTTGACCCTACCTTCCCCGCACCACCAATTTCCCACCAGTTACACCGCTTTCGCTTTTGAGTTTCCAGAAGTAAACGCCTGCCGGTTGCCGTGCTAAATCAATGCGACGGGATTCGCGGCCCTGGGCCTGCCATTGCTGTAAGAGGATTTGTTTGCCTTCCTGGTTTAGTATCTCCAGCGTAGTTTCCCCTTTCAAATAATCAAACTGAAACCATACGGCATCCGAAGCCGGATTAGGCGATACGCTAACTTCCGGTTGAAGAAGGACATTGGCGCTGTTAACCGGAGCTTCCCATTCCAGCGCAGCCTGAACGGCGCCCAGGGCATCCACCCGCCCCCAGCCGAAAGCATGATTGGGTCGTGCCGTTCCAAGATTGTTGTCGCAATCCAAAGTATCGGAGAGATAGACAGCTGTTTGTTCCACAATATCTTCAATATCATCTACAAAACCTGCAATCTCGGGCCGTGCAGAGATTACGAGCGCTACTAATCCCGCCACGTGCGGACCGGCCATGCTGGTGCCGCTATAATTGGCATAGTTACCCCCTGGAACAGAAGAGCGAACATCCTGACCTGGAGCGCTCACATTGGGTTTAATCCGATCACTGCCGTCTATTTTCACCGGACCACGATTACTGTATGGAGAAATCAGGTCGTCATGACGCGTGGAACCAATGCTAAAACTTTCTTCAAAATAAGCCGGAGGACCAAAAGTAGAAGCGCAAGCCGGTCCTGCATTGCCATTACTCACTACAACCACTACGCCGGATTCCTTTAAGTTAACAACAGCTACGTGAATCAATTCATTAACGCTCAAATCCGTACAGCCTTCTACCTCAGGACAATACCAGGAGTTGTTGATCACATGCGGCGCTTTGTCCGGATCCGGATTTTGACCACCCAAATCGGTGGGGGCCAGGAACCACTGGAAGCACTCCAGATAAGTGGATGGTTTGCCCCAGCCGCGCTCCATGTTGCGGCAGCCCACCCACTGTGCGCCTGGCGCCACACCTATCATGTTGCCAGCTTCATCGTCGCCGGTCATAGTACCCATGGTGTGGGTGCCATGACTATTGTCGTCGCAAGGCGCCTGGCTGTTCAAACCACAAGGATTGACACCTGGATTGCCGGATGTGTCGTTGTTTAGTGGATTTAGGTCGTGAATGGCATCATGCCAGTTATAATCGTGTTGGTTGCCGGTGTAGCCCCGGTATTTCTTGAGTATAGCCGGATGCCCCCAATCATAGCCAGTATCAGCACCGCCCACGGTAATGCCCTGGCCGGTGTAGCCCTGCGCCCAAACTTCCGGCGCCTGGATTTTAGCCACGCCCCATTCCACACCATTGCGATCCTGACTGGTGGTTGTGAAACTGTTCTGCTCCACCGGGCCATCAAACTTGACCCATGGATCGGCTGAAATGCTTGATACTTCCGGCAGTTCGGCTATGCGCTGGAGCAAATTCCCGGGTGCTTTGACGAGGGAGATGGCGTTCACCAAAAACAGGCTATTGGCTGCGGCTCCAGATTGGCGAACCAGTTCGAGTGCGTTTTTTTGCGAACGGGCGGCTGTTTGCTGCAAAGTTTGGAAAACGAATTGGGCCTTGGCAGATTTAGAAGGTAACTGCTTTGCTTGGCTTATGTCAGCTTTTTCACGGAAAATCACCAACACATCCGGCGACTCCCCGCGCTGAATGGCGGCACGGAGTTCCGGCGCTATTTTTGTAGAAAGGTTTTGGGCAAAAAGTGACGAAATGAACAGGTTTAAAAGGATAGGAAGAAAAAATCTAGGCATGAGTTAGAAAGGATGGAATGATAGTTTTTGGTGGAATAGAGATGGCTTCGTTTGAAATCAATGAGAAGTATTAGGGAGGTGTTCACCGCAGAGGCGCAGAGGTTTAAATAACTGATTATCAAGCTCTCTGCGCCTCTGAGGTGAATAAACTAACCATCCTAATCCCTTTTCACCACTTTTTCCCGGATCACGGTTGCGCCCAGCTCATTCACGGCATGCAGGAAATACATGCCCGGTGATAAGGCTGCCACGTCTATCATCACCTCGTCCAATGGTTGGCGTGCCACCTTTTTGCGTAGAACGAGTCTGCCCATAGCATCAAACAGCTCAATATTGCCTTCAAACATTTCCCCGCTTACGGTTTTGAACAGCACCGCATTGGTGGCCGGATTTGGATATACACGGGCTTCGGATAGTTGTGGGTCTTTCGTGCTTACCAGATTTTCCAGGTCAATGGAATACACACCCCTACCGTGGGTGCCTGCGTATAGTTTACGGGTGTACTGGCGGATTTTCAAATCCAGTACATATACCGCTGGCATACCAATGCCATATGGTTTCCAGTCAATCTGGTCTGCATCGGTATAATATACCCCAATATCGGTGCCCACAATCAGATAATTGGTGATGGAATCGTACAGGATACAGTTGGCAGGTACGTTGGGCAGGTTACCGGTAATGTTTGTGGCTGTTAGCCAATTATTTGTGGTGGTGAACACTTTTTTGCCCTGTGTATACCCGCCTTTGGTTACCCACATTCGGTCGTTGTTGGTGGGATGGATCCAGATCCGGGTAATGTCTTCACTGGTGGATACCAGTCGACTGGTCCAGTTTTGGCCGCCGTTTACGGTTTTGTACACCCGGTTGCCGCGTGTTACCGCGATAAAGTTGGTGTCGCTGGGCGACATGGCGATGTCGCGCAGGTCGTTTTCCGGTGCTCCGGTCAGGTTGTTGCTGATCTTGTGGAAATGGTCGCCGCGGTCGAAAGAGCGGAATACGTCTTCAAAAGCTACCAGGAAGGATTTGGGATTCTGTGGGTTGAGGATAAACGGGGTTACCCAGTCGCCGGAAGGTTCACCGGGTATGTTATTGGCAATATTCACATCGGTCAGGAACCCATTGAGCGAACGATAGATATCATTTCCGCCGTAATATTCCGTGTATATGATGTTACTATTGGTAGGATCGATGATCTGGCACATGGCATCACCGCCATTGGTGTGGCGCCAGCCGAATGGCGTGCGCAACCAACCGCCGTTGTCCTGCGAGCCGGCGGCAATTTTCAGTTGGCCGCCTTCGCTTATGGCAATACGATAAAACTGTGCAATACCCAGGCCGTCCGACAGGTCGGTCCAAACCTGTGTGGATTCGTCGTAGCGATAAATCCCGCCATCATTGCAATACCATATTTCATTCGGGTTGTGTGGGCTGTGCACCAGGTCGTGCGCGTCTGCGTGTACCTCCGCGTGAATGCCGTCGTTGTACCAGTGGGTTATTTTTTCCCAGGTAGCCCCCTGGTCGCTGGATCTACTTACAGATACCCCGCAGAGATAAACGATATTGGAATCTGTGGCCGAAAAGTTGAAAATACCCCAGTCATCTTCCGGTGCAGCATTGTCGGTGTAGGTCAGGCCACCATCTTTGGACAGCAGGAAACGTTTGCCATTGGAGAAGTGTACGCCGAGCCAGTTGGTCATAAGCGGACTAACCGCCAGGCGGATATCGTTATTGGAAACCTGGAAATCAGACATTTGCACCCAGCTATGACCACCGTCGGTGCTTTTTATCACCTGACTGGTACCCCAATAATTGTGGTGCGCGGCGTAGATAGTGGAATCATTGCCTGGCTGGAATTTGATATCGGTGTATTCGCCGGATCTTAGTACCTCCCAGGTATCGCCGCCATCAGTGCTACGGCGTAAGCCTTTGTTGGAAGCAGCGAAAAGCACCTGCGGATTACTTTGCGACATGATGAGGTTGTAGATTACATTTTCCTGGGATAGCTCCCAATCCAGTCCGGTGGGCGCCCAGGATTGACCGCCGTCGGTACTGCGATATACCCCCAGGTTCCAGTTCCACCAGCCGCCTTTATCGCCCAGAGAAATGTACATAATATCCGGATTTAGCGGATTGATCAGGATCACGCTCACCGGCAGGTAAGGGAGGCCATCGCCCATGGGAGTCCAGTTGTTTCCAGCGTCAGACGTTTTCCAGAAACCGCCATCGGGCGTGCCGATGAAAAACGTATTAGGGTCGGTTGGGTGGAAGGCGATATGTTTGGTTCTGCCCATGCCCCAGTAGCCTGAAGCAGGGTTTTTGGTAGGGCCTTCGTTCGTCCAGATGGGCTGTTCGTTGCGATTTTGGGCTGCGGAGGCGGCAGATTTTTGGTATTCCAGCCACTGCGCGCGCAGATCCGGAAAAGAGCCGTCAGCTTTCACACGGTCGCGCCACCACCATTTCCAGCGCTCGTATTTGACGCGTTTGTTGTCCCAACAGTCGGTGTCTTCTTCCTGAAGATATTCATCGGCGAAGTAATCATCGAGTTGTTTACATATCTCATGATAATTTCGGGATGTGATGGGGATATCCAGGTCTGGCAGGGTTTGTGCAAACAGCGAGCAACTGAGCAGCAGAAAAAGAGCGGTAAACAGTTTATGCATGGAGAAAGCGAATGTACCGGCGGGTTTAGCCGCCGATTTTGTTTGATGGGTTTGAAGGGTTTGAGGGGTTTGAGGGGTTTGAAGGGTTTGATGTATCCCGGAATGATATTCCGGGTTGACCGTTGGCACAAATAAAAGAGGGAACCATTGGTTCCCTCTCGTGCACTACGTTCAGAATGTGGGGCAAAGGTAAGGACGTTTTGTGATCATTTCCAAAAAGAATAAAAAAATTGAGTTTTTCTATTGAAATTCGACATCGTAAAGCGGGTTTATACGCTGTACACTGTCTTGCTCAAGTGCTGACGCCAAACACCCGCCCCACTTGGTCCCGAGTACTCGGGATGGATATTGGACATTGGTTATTCTTTTCTCCCTACTTTTCGCCCTGTTTGTAGCTAACCTGTGTTGACATGATCCGATTTTTGTTGCTTCTGACCTTATTGCCATCTGCCTTGTTTGCGCAGAACGACTCCACTTTGCTGCTGGAGCCGGAACGCCTGACGGTGAAAGATATCCTGCCACGCGATGTGATCAGGCAAAAAACCATGGCCATTTCTGCTACGCGCTCTCTTGAAGCGGTGGAAGACCTGCCTTTTACCACCATCGTTTTTACCGCAGAAGATATTCTCCGAAATGGCTTTGTCACGCTCACAGATGTGCTCAAAGCCGCACCCGGTATTCGGGTGTCTCAACCAGGCAATGCCGTGGAGGGCGAAACCTGGATGTCGCGCGGACTCTCCGGTAATCAGTACATGAAAGTGCTGATCAACGACGTGCCGCTCAAACCCTCTGTGACGCTTGGTATGCCTATTGGTGCACAATTGCCTATCCGACAGGCTGAACGCATTGAGATCTTATATACACCTGCCGGAGCTATTTATGGCGACGAAACCTGCGCCGGGGTGGTGAACATTATTCTCAAGGAAAGTGAACGCCCGGTATATACACAGGCTGACCTGAGTTTCGGGCAATTTGGTTATAACAACCTGGATCTGATGTTTGGTGGTAAAATCGGAAAAGACAAAAAAATCTTCCGTTTCAGCATGTATGGCAGCAGTACCGTGCGAGACCGAACCGATATCTATTCCGATGAATCTATTTACAACACCAATTTGTATTTGCCATTCGGCCTGAATGAGGATGTATACCGGCGAGCCCCAAATTTCCGGCCTGCCAATCCGGGCGACAGTCTTCCCAGATTTTCCCAGTTGCCGCATGAAAGTCGTTTATTTGGCATTAACCTCACCTGGCGCGGACTACATTTTACTTATCACCGCATGTTGCGGTTTGATCATACTTCATTGGGATTGAGCCCGTTGGCGGTGGGTTATGCCAATTCTTCCAACCGGATAGCAGAGCGCATTGAAACATTTTCCTTGGGCTTTCAACGTCAGCGCAAACGCAGAACAACCTACAATAATCTGTCGGTACAACGATATTTTGTAGACAACAACAGCAGTTTTTCCCTGGTTTTCGACCGGGTGAGTGCGGCCAATTACTGGATAAAGGGTGGCCCCTCGTTGCCCGATACTTCCAGGGCAAATTTGCTGCGGAATATTTATGGATTTTACGCTTCAGAGGATCGTTTTGCAACAGCCAATGGTGTGGATGTAAGGCTTGAATCCCGTTCCAATGTACTGTTAGGAAGTAAAAAACGATTGCAGTTTGAAGGGGGCGCTCAAATCAACATCGGGTTAGGCGTGCCATTGATGATGTATAATACCATCCCGGTGGAAGTTCAAATTGATGGTACCACTAATCCCGGGTTTCCTCAGCCCGTAAATGCTTATCTGAATGCTGAAGGTGCATTCAACCTGGTTGGATATTCGCAGCTCGCATGGAAAGGCAAAAAGCTCAAGCTGGTGGGCGGAGGTTCTGCCAGTGTCAGAATCTTCGACGGTATTTCACTTGCGCCACGTATAGGCGCTCTGTACCGTCTTGACAGCAACTGGACTTTTCGGGCCAATGCTTCTACAGGTATTCGCCATGCTTCGCTCTTTGGAAGTTTTCATACCTATGAAATCAAAGATGAAGCCTACGTGTTAGAGCCTGAGACGCCTTTAACCATTACAGAGCATAACATTGTAGCGGAGGCTGCCGTTCGTTTTACCAATAAAGGTGGCTCCACAATAGAAGGCATTTTTTTCTGGCATGATGCTTATAATTTATATCGCCCGGGCTTTTTCCAGAGCGGTTTCAATGCATTTCCATCTACCTACTACGGTTTTCAAAATGCGCCAGGGCTATCCATGTCGCTATGGGGTATACAAACCCTGGTGAATACTGCCGAGGGTGAAACACCATTTAGATGGAATAAGAAAAAGATTTTGCTCAAAAGCCGCCTTCAGCTTTACATACAATATGCCAAAGGAAAAGAATGGTTTGGAGAAGGCTTCCAGGCTACCAATGAGGTGCGCAACGTTCCAAAATGGCACACACAGTACCGGTACTATTTCAAGGCCGGGAAAAAATTTGAAATGGTGGTTGCCGTCAACCGTCTTAGCTCATCTCTTGGGAAAGCCGTTGTTTTCGAGGATTTCTATCAACTGAAAGAACGTCCGCGACTCAAGAAATATGTCACCTGGGATCTTATGACCCGCTTTTACCTCAGTAACCACTTCCTGGTATACCTCCAGTTCATCAACATCTTTGATCGGCATCATGCCGGCATTGATGCTACCGGCACCCCTGATGACCTGCTCTTTAATCCACAGCAAGGCCGTATCTGGAAGCTTGGGGTGAGTTATAATATGAACTGACGGTGGACGGCCTACGGTGGACGGATTACGGTGGACATGGCGTTTTTCTTAGGAATGGCTCTTGCCATTAGCCCATAACTTAGCTCAAAAACAACGCCACCGTCCACCGTAAGCCGTCCACCGTAAGCCGT
>DLXL01000149.1:0-583 GCA_003448025.1 Saprospirales bacterium
GGTGGACGGTGGACGGTGGACGGTGAACGGTAGACGGTGGAAGGTGGAAGGAGATACTAAGGTCTGATGTAGGCAGACAATTGTGGAGTTTTATGCTTTCTTTCTTTTTACGTGGGGGAAAATCTACCTTTGCGGCTCTTTACACACAACGGGCCGCCAGAAAGCCTGTATACACCACCATTCTGAACCCGCGCTAAGCGTCGTAAACCGAAAGTTTTTCATACAATGGCATATCTATTTACCTCAGAATCCGTTTCCGAAGGACACCCGGACAAAGTGGCTGACCAAATCAGCGACGCCATCCTTGATGCCTTTCTTACCCAGGACCCTAACTCAAAGGTTGCCTGCGAAACACTGGTTACCACCGGCCTGGTGGTAGTGGCCGGCGAGGTTCGTTCCCACGCTTATGTTGACGTGCAGGACGCAGCCCGCAAAGCAATTCACCGCATCGGATACACTAAGGCTGACTATCAGTTTGATTATAAAAGTTGTGGCATTCTTTCTGCCATTCATGAGCAAAGTGCCGATATTGCCCAAGGGGTTGATGTAGGCAAAAAAGAGGAAGACCAGGGCGCCGGCGACC
>DLXL01000149.1:728-5399 GCA_003448025.1 Saprospirales bacterium
CGCCGGCGACCAGGGCATGATGTTTGGCTATGCCACGGATGAAACCGAAAATTTCATGCCTTTGCCATTGGATCTGGCTCACCTCCTGCTTCAGGAACTGGCGGCCATCCGAAAAGAAGGCAAACAGATGAAATATCTCCGCCCGGATGCCAAAAGTCAGGTAACCATTGAGTATTCTGACAAGCACGTGCCTAAAAAGATCGACACTATTGTGATCTCTACCCAGCACGATGATTTTGATGTTGACGCAAAAATGTTGGCCAAAATTGCGGCAGATGTACAGAGAGTATTGATTCCAAGGGTTAAAAAACAGCTGCCATCCCGCGTGGCCCGCTTGTTTACCTCAGATGTTAAATACTTCATTAACCCAACAGGAAAGTTCGTGATTGGCGGCCCGCACGGTGATACCGGTCTGACCGGCCGGAAAATCATTGTGGATACCTATGGCGGCAAAGGCGCACATGGTGGTGGCGCATTCAGTGGTAAAGATCCTTCTAAAGTAGACCGCTCTGCGGCTTATGCCACCCGGCATATTGCCAAAAACCTGGTGGCGAGTGGCCTGTGCAAGCAGGCGTTGGTTCAGGTAGCCTATGCTATCGGGGTAGCTCAGCCGGTAGGTTTGTATGTCAATACCTATGGCACTTGTAAAATTAAAGGACTCTCTGATGGGGAAATTGCAGAAAAACTGCTCAAGGTATTCGATCTCCGCCCGGCTGCTATTGTGCGCCGTTATGGACTGAAAAATCCGATATTCTCTGAAACCGCTGCATACGGTCACTTCGGTCGGACTCCGGAAAAGAAAACCGTAACCATTGGCCTGGACGGTGAGAAAAAAGAAACCAAAACGGTGGAGACCTTCACCTTGGAGAAGCTGGATGCTGTAGCGGATATTAAGAAGGCATTTGGGGTGTAAATCAATGATGAGTTTAGTATCGGGGCGACTTGCCGTCGCCCCGATACTAAAAAAAAGAGCCATCCACAGGAATCCGTGAATGGCTCTTTTTTTATTCCTAATGCCTATTCCACCATTATTTTTTGGCGGTAGATATCCCCACCCTGGCATTCCACTTCTACGTGATAGATTCCGGCAGGTAATTCCTGGAGGTTCACCGCCCAAACCGTCCCCTTTTGGTCTATGCAGGTATGGCCGTAATTATCCAATAACCGGAACCTGACTATTTCGGGAATACGCACAAAGAGCCAATCTCTTGTTGGGTTTGGGTATAGAAAATCTTTATTCTCTGGAAATAGCTGTATCCCCACTGTATTTTCAGCAATAGCCAGAATCATTTCCTGTGGTTGTTTACCCGTATATACGGTGGTGTTTTGGGTAAAATCAAACTGCACCGGATCTGCCGCAAGCCAAAATGGCTGGGCATTATCCTTACGCTGCAAGAGATTCAACCTGGGCTCATCAACCAACGTGAAAGGATTGCCTTTATAGTGGTAGGTTAGGTGAAAAGAATCTATCCCAATGTTCGGAAAATACACCCCAAAATACCGGCTATTGTCTACCAAAACATGGCCATCTGCCGGTTCCAGTACATTAGGAATTTCATTGGTAAGATATAGGTGAGCAAAGGTTGGAACACTGTTTACCTGCCACACCAGGCTGTCGCCCGAATCAAATGCCAGACTTAAGCGATTTTTATCTTCATAAGTATAGGCACTATGGGTACCCAATGGAATGGAAGAGCGTTTCCAAAAGTTTGTTGGCGCTCCCAGTACCTGACCACTGATGTTGCCGGTTGCCGACTGAGTTACCAACCCGTCCTGTTGATCTAACCGAAAGTAAGCAGATAATCCAGTCTCGTTTCCTTTCAGTTTTTTACACATGTGATCCCGAATTTCATCCAGTGATCGGGCATAATCCCACACCCGTACTTCATCAACCTTCCCCTGAAAAGTATAGGCGCCGGAAAAGGCTCCTATATAGAGGTCAGGATCAGTATGTGGTGGTATATCTTGGCTTTCTGCCACCAAATAACCGTTTTTGTACAGCTTCAATTGAGCCGTGGAAGCATCATAACTAACGGCTGCATGCATCCATTCAAAAGGCTTCAGGGGAGTTGGGTCAACCACCTGCGACCACCCGTTATTGTGTCCGGCACTTAATTGATTACCCAACCCATAATTGGGCGCCCAAAAAGCAGTACCAGAGGCGCCAGACAAAATATTATTGCCAATACCTCCACCCGACCATTGGATCCACGCCTCTTTGGTGTAGGAATTACTCAAAACCGGCCCCAGAAAAATGCAATCATTCTGGCCATCCAGCTGGATGCAGTTTCCCGGCCCCGACATGATACCCGGAATATCGAAGTTGGGAAGTGAGGTATGGTCTTCAATAGGCAGATTGAAAAAGGAAAACATACCAAAGCCGTCGCTGTTCAATATCCATCCACCGGCGTCACCGGCATGACCGGCATAGGAAATCCCAGCCGTTGGATCGTACACAGGTTGATCCAACTCCAACACAATTTTGTTATTTTCTGTGCTTATCCCGATCACGGAACTACTTCCATTACTAAGGAAAAAATCAGCATTACTGCCAGGTTCGGCCAATACCCAGATAGCATCCGTGGAAATTTCTATCAGGGTATTGGTATCATTCGCATAACGTGCTGAAAGTGCCTGAATATTCCATTGCTGTTGCGCTGGAATCTGATAGAGATCTTTTTCCAGGTGCTTAAACAGTTTTTCGCCCAGTTTTTCATATCCGTTTACAGCGTAATGGCAACCATCGTGCCCCGCAATCCCATTGGCCGTGATGGAATGGGTTTTGGGGAGGTATTGGGCAAAATCTTTTTGGTATTGGCGAAGCTGCAAAGAGGGCGCCCCGCATCCTTCTCGTACCTGCACTACATAAAAGGCTTCTATGGAGGGATAATCTATGCGCCAGTCTTCGTGCAGCGTCTCAAAAAGGGTTTTGTGGATCAGCGCGCGATCGCCGTCGGATTCGCCCTGGTAATAAATCATGGCACGGATGTGAGCATCCAGGCCGCCATTTTTGAGGCGTTGCAGGAAACGGCCATAGTTGGTGGCCGGATCTGTGGGATACAGATCGTTGCGTTGAAAAAATTCGATGGGTTTACCCGGATCAGCGCCATTAATCACTGCTACAGGTATCTGCAAATCTGCCTGTAATTGATAAGCCATTCGCAGCGCCCATTGGCCAATGGAACCGGGTGTAAAGTACCCGTTGCCTTCGGCAATATACCATTGAGTATCTGTGTAATTGTTGGGATCCGAGTTGCCGAAACAACGAACAAAAGGTGATTGCCAGCCGTTGGCATTGCCATTATAAGCCACTGCCTGGGCGTTTGATTGGCCTTGTATGGCAATCACATCGCCGGCCACCACCTGATTGGCGGTTGCCAGCAGGGCTGCGCCCGATGCAGATTTTTCTGTCAGTTCAAAACGGTAATCCTCCAGTGCCGCCTGAATCGGAACAGGTATCAGGAACGTATCAGCCGGAAAATCCTGTAAGGCGAACGCCCATCGGGAAACAGTTCCGTTAGACGACTCCATTTGAAGAATCAGGCTATCTGTTGACCCGGGCAGACGTACGCCCTGTATACGTACCACCCCTTGATTGGTCTGGTGATTACGCGGGTAGAGTTGCAGGTTTTGCGGAAATTCCAGCAGCGTAATCTGAGCCGACAAGGTGCTGCAAAATAACAGCAAAACGGGTAAAAACTTCATGGATAAGCGAGGTGTTTGGGCGAAGATACATGATGGTGCAATCTTTGCAGCCCCCGCCCCCTACAACCGTCTCATCTCTTCCGCGGCGCCGGTCTGCCGGGTCCGGGCGGATTTCAGTTTTTTATTTCCGAATGTATTCGTCCAGGAAAGCATAACAGTGCGTTCCGCAAATTGATAGGACGACTCAACCAGCAATTGAATTTCCGGTTGATCCGCAACACCAAACCAGTTGGTACTCAGGAACAAATCAGTAGCTGCCAGCCGGATTTTACCCCATTTATCACCCATATTTTTTTCCAGGGAAATGTTCAGCGAACCTGTAGCTCTCCATTTGGCAATTCCCCAATAGCTTGGCGCATCATAATTGCCGTTAACTTCCAGGGTAAATTTTTGTGGAAGGGTAAAGCTGTTGTTTAAACTAAAGCCATAATTGAGGTTTTTTATCTCTAATGCTTGTCCTTCCTTAGTTAAACTCAATTGCACGTAGTTTAAGTTACCATTTGCAGAAAGGTTCCACCAGGAAACGGGTTGGAAAGCTTTGTATACATTGGCATTAAAAACCGTTTCGAGATCGAAGTTTTGGAACGCATTGAACTGCCGGTTCCTGACGCGGTCTACACTGGGAAAGGCACGCATGGGCTGATCTTCAATGCTATAGCCCAACCCTATATTCCAGGAATGGACCGAATATTGAAGATTAAAGCTGTTATTAAACGACGGTTGTAAGGCCGGATTCCCCCCTTCAAAGGTAGTAGGGTCAGAAAAAATCAGCCAGGGCGCCAGCCGCCGAATTTGCGGGCGACTTATACGCCGACTATAGGAAAGATTGAGTTGTTGCTTTTCAGAAATTCGATGAGTAAAGAATACACTGGGGAACCATGAACCATATTGACGGTCCACAACATTTGGCATCTCTACAGAACCAAGATTAGAGCTGGTGTATTCATATCGAAGCCCGGCCTTCAG
>DLXL01000149.1:5528-18776 GCA_003448025.1 Saprospirales bacterium
TTTCAGATCCGTTTTTTCGCCAAATTTGGTGGAATAACTCATATAGGCGCCGGCTACTTCCTCCTTTAGCTTAAACAGGGAAGTAAAATCGGGAAGCAAAATCCATTCCTGTTGCATCGCCGGCAGGCTGTCTACCTGCACATCGTTTTCAAAACGCAGCCAAGTAAGCTTGACACCCGTTTCCAGTTTGCCATTTTTACCGATATTGGTTGCATAGTCTGCCTTGGCGACTCCCACTTGTATAGGCGTTCTCTTTTCAATGCGCAGCTGATACAGGCTGCTTTCAACACCCTGGGCATCTACATTTCGCACATCGTATTCGCTTGGATTGTTGATTTTATAGTCCACATAATCTAAATCGAGGTTAAGCGACTGACTTTTTCCAAACTGATGGAGCAGGTTGATATTGCTGCTGAAGGATCGGTTGTGGTTGGTCTCTGTATTTGGCATTTTTAGCCGACCAGTGGTTTGACCATTGGTAGCATAGCGGACGTTGTTGACCGCCTCCATGTACCAGTTACTATCAAAAAAAGTACCCAGCACACCCACTACCGTTTTCGGAGAAAGCTGGAAGTCTACCCCCAACCGGGCGTTTTGAGTGGTAGTAGGCATATGGGGGCGGTCGCTGTACGTTTCGGTTTCCAGAAACTGATTGTTCTGTTGCACCCCTCTGTAATTGGTAAATACCTGAGGATTGAGGTTGAACACATGCTCATAGCCAGCATACCAATTCATTTTTTTCCTGCGGAAATTAAGATAGCCACTACCGCCATATTTGGGTCCGAATCCGTACCCTGCATTGGCACTGTACCCGCCGCTTAGTCCCTGATCTTCATTTGTTTTGAGCACAATATTGATGATGCCGGCATTTCCTTCCGCCTCAAAATTGGCCGGAGGAGTGTGAATAAGTTCAATATGATCGATATTATCAGCATTCATACCTGACAGCATGTCTACCACAGTCTCAGATGGGAGTCTGGATATTTTTCCGTTAATCATCACCACCACCCCTTGTTTTCCGGCTAAAGAGATGGTTTTACTCAAGGCATTCACCTGCACTCCCGGCGACCGTTGCAGCACCTGAAGAGCGGTTCCTCCGGCATTGGTGATGGTGTTGGCTACATTGATCACTGTGCGATCAATCTTTCTCTCCAAAAAAGGACGCTTGGCTACAACAGACACCTCGTCCAGGATGGATGATCTTTCCTGCAAAACAAAATTGCCCAACAAAAGCTCCGGCGCTGCTTGTTTGATATCAAAGATTGCTGAATAGCTTTTTTCAAAGCCAATCATATAAAAGCCGAGGAGGTCCAACCTTTGTAGCAACAAATGCCAAGGGAACCGCCCGGGACCTCGCAAGAGGTCCAACCTTTGTAGCACAAATGCCGGAGAATACGCCCGAGACCTCGCAAGAGGTCCAACCTTTGTAGCAACAAACGCCCGGAACACACACAGGACCTCGCAAGAGGTCCAACCTTTGTAGCACAAATGCCAAGGGAACCGCCCGGGACCTCGCAAGAGGTCCAACCTTTGTAACAACAAACACCCGGAACACACGAAGGACCTCGCAAGAGGTCCAACCTTTGTAGCAACATTATTTCCGGTAAAAAATTCCTTATTAATTCAAATTTATCCTAAAAACCGACTATATTTGAAAAAGATTCATCAAAAAACCACGAAAACTATGGCTGATGTATTTTCTCAACTTTATATACAAACGGTTTTTGCCGTAAAACACCGTCAGGCGCTAATTCTTCCTGAATGGGAAATAAAACTTCACAAATATATCACTGGGACTGTCGAAAACAGGGGGCACAAAATGTTGGCTATCAATGGTATGCCTGATCATATCCATCTTTTTTTCGGTTTAAAACCTTCGGAATCCATCTCTGAATTGGTGCGGGAGATAAAAAAATCAAGCAACGATTTTGTCAAAACAGAAGGGTTATCGCCATTTAAATTTGAATGGCAGGCTGGATTTGGGGCGTTTACCTACAGTCGTTCGCATATAGATGCGGTATGCAGGTATATTTCAAATCAGAAAAGACACCACCAGAGACAAACATTTGAAGAAGAGTTTTTTAAAATGTTGGAAGATTTTCATGTAGATCTCGGGCAGAAAAAGATGTTTGATTTTTTTGTTCCGGATTGATGGACATGATTGAAAGTTGGACCTCTTGCGAGGTCCTGTGCGTATTCTCCGGCATTCGTGCTACAAAGGTTGGACCTCTTGCGAGGTCCCGGGCGTATTCTCCGGCATTCGTGCTACAAAGGTTGGACCTCTTGCGAGGTCCCGGGCGGTTCCCTTGGCATTTGTGCTACAAAGGTGGGACCTCTTGCGAGGTCCCGGGCGTGTGCCCTGCCATTCCTACAAAGGTTGGACCTCTTGCGAGGTCCCCACTTCAAACCATTCAAACTCATCAAACCCTTCAAACCCCTATTATTCCCTTACCACCAACTTCCCAAACCGCATCTCCACCTCATTTTCCAAGCGATATGCATACACGCCTTTGCTCAAGCCCTGCAGGGTAACCACGCTGTCTTCCGAAAATCGGAACACCCGAACCTGATTACCTTTGGCATCGAACAGGCGCAAAGTGTGCTGGCCGGGACCGGAAACTGGCAGGTTTAAGGCGGCGCCTTCGGCTACCGGGTTGGGGTAGGGCAATACCATAGCCGATTTGGAGAGGGTTGGCCATACAGGAGCCTCAAACTGGCCGGGTTTGGTGGCCACTACTCCCGGCAATTCCCGCCAATATTGGCCAGCAGTTTTGAGCTGATTGTTGTCGGTGAAACCCAGTTTGGCCTGCGGACCCTCGTTTAGCACATCGGCCGCATCCAGGTTTTGCCAGTTGGGGCCGTGCGCTACCGCACCCCGGCGCCAGAGTTTACATTCAGCAGCCGGCAAATCGGCCGGCATGGCGCCTATGCCGCTGAACCAGATTTCAGATGGGGCTGCAAAATTGGCATTGGAACCATAATTCTGCAGAATCCAATAGCCCCTGCTGGATTGATACAAACTGTTAGGCAGGGTATCCGGCGATACTACCAGGCGGGATACCACCACTTCGCCATTTGGATAAGCTCCTGCGGCGGGGAACACAAGGGTCAGCCCTGTGCCCTCGAAGGTGTAACGCTTTTTACCTGCTGCCACATTCAGGCGTTTACTTACGCCTTTCCCTACGGGCGCTGAGGATTTTTCCCGTTTTACAGTAGGGCCTACCAGCGAGCCATGGCGCACGCCCACGCGATCGAGCGCGAGGCCGGAAACCTCATTGAACTGGTAATAACTAATCAAATTGGGCTGCTCTGCCGGAACCTTCGTGAGATGCATCAACTCGCGTATTTCTGCCTGGGTCAGGGCTTTGTTGAATACACACACCTCGTCCATAGAGCCTTTCACATAACGTCCGCCCCAACCCTGGTAATTGCCCAAACGATTGCCGGAATCAAAATTCACAGCCGGTGCATTAAAGGTATGCTTGGAGGGTCTGCCATTCAAATACAGGGTTACACCACTGGGTTCTACCACCATTGCTACATGGCTCCATTCGCCTGCCGGTGCAATTAAACCGCTGTTCCACCACCAGGCGCCTCCCGGCCAGTGATAGCCCAGTGAGTTGTCGCCCGGACGGAAATTGAAGCCAGCTGTTTGTCCATCATGCATGAAAATAGCACTATAATCCGGCTGAATGCCATCCGGTTTGATCCAGGCAGAAATGGTGAGGTTGTTGGTGGTCAATCCCAGCGGTGGGGTAGCTATGTAATCGCCCACATCGTTGCCGCCAATCCGCACTGCTGAACCCGGAATGGTGTCGGCCCGACAAGCATCGCCGATGGTGATATCCAACGATTTACTGAACTGCCCGTTAACCGTCAGCGAGGCCGTATAGGTGCCTGGTGCACCAAACACCACTTTCGGATTTCTGATATCGGTGGTGCTCGACCAAGCAGGAGCCGGACTAAAGCTCCACTGCCAACTGGCGCCGTTGTGGTTCAGCACCGAATAATCTTCAAAATACACTGTATCCCGGGCGCATTGTGCCGCCAGGGTACTGGCCATAGGTTGTACCACTATCGCAGAAGGTTCGAAAAGATCTGCCTCCCACACGCCAAAACCCCAGGTACCGTTGCGGATTTTTCCGGTTTTGTAAAAAGGTTTCAGCCTGTTGCACTCCGCGGAAACCGGAAAATCCGTGGTGTAGGGAGCCCAGTCGCTCATGCTGTTATTGCGGTAAAACACTACCCCGTTGCAGCCCAGGTAAATGCCGCCATCGGTACCGTATTGGGCCATGATGTTGGAAATACGGATATTGTTCAGGGTAGCCGTGGTGAGGTTGATCCAGGTCTGGCCGCCGTCAATCGTTTTGTAAATTTTTTTACCGTTGGAGCCATAGGTCACAGCAGCCCACAGGATGTTTTCATTTTCCGCGCTGAGCGCCAGTTTTACCCGGTCGTTGTTGTTGGGCAGCGGAAGCGAAGTCAGTTTGGTCCAGGTTTGGCCGCCATTAGTGGTTTTCCAGATGGAATCGTCGGTGCCATCCCACTGTGAGCAGTAAATCACCTGCGGATTGGAGCGACTCACCTCTATATCGAACACCGAATTATCGGTATTGCCCGGGAAAGTGTACAGGGCGGTGTAAGAGGTGCCACCGTCCAGGCTTTTCCAGATTTTGTTTTCCCTGCCTATGTACACAATATTCCAGCAGCGCGGATCCCAGGCCATTTCAGAGTTGGCATAATAAGCATAGCTTTCATTAGGAAACATGCCCACCGGTAACGATTTGGCGCCGTTCAGGAAGCCACCCCGCAACTCGTGTCCGCCAATATCAGAATGGTACATTTTGCGGTTTTCGCCCGGATTCACGTAGCCTGTGGGCGATTCTGCGCCACCCATGCGGTAAAATTTTCCCTCCGGAAAACTCTCGTGCCAGGCCATATTGCCGTTGTGGTAGCGGCCGCCTACGAGCATATCCTCATTCCAGCCTCCGTCAAACCCCCACATGTCGGAACCGGAAATACCGTTCATGCGCGCCTCCATGCTCTGCCCGAAATTGCTGGAATAATTGATACCGCCATCGCTGGTAATCCACAAATCATTGCCCACCGTTGCCAGCGCCTGAATGTCCGGGTGACTCCAGCTTAGACCCCCTACGTAGCCACCCAGGGGCTGCCAGGTTTGGCCGCCATTGGTACTTTTAAACCAGGAACATCCGCCGGCAATCAATTCGTTGTCGTTGTTCGGATTCACCACTATCGCCATATCGTAAAAGCCCTGCGTAAACCAGTCTACCCCGTTGGCATCCATGAGGTTGGTATGCGTTGGTATGGCATACGGCTGCCCGATGGCATTGGAGGGGTGGGTATTGCTCCAGGTTCCGCCACTGTTGTTGCTTCGAAATACCCCAATGTAGCCACCCAGATTGCCACCTTCGCCGCAGAGATAGGCATATACTTTGGAAGGATTGGATGGGCATACGGCAATCATGCCTCCGGTAACCGACATGCCGGCAGCGGGCGTCCACCAGCCGGTGTTGGAATTATTGAATGTTGCGCCACCATCGGTGGATACCCGAAAATCGGAGCTGGATCCACTTTTCCGAATGGCAAAAACGGTGAGTGGATCGCCGGGTTTGAATTCCACCGCCCAGGTTTGCTGCGTATGCAGTTTGGTCCAGTTCTGTCCGCCGTTGCTGGTACGAATCAATCCCTGATCGCAGGCGGCGAGTACCACATCCGGCTGGTCGGCTTTGATCGCAATGTCGTTGGCCCAGAGGTTATTTTCGCTGTAAGCGGTAGTCCAGGTCAGACCGCCATCAGTAGTTTTCATGATTTTTCCTCCGGTTCCGGCGTAAACAATATCGGGGTTAGTGGGGTGTATTTTTACGGCGCCGATACTTCCGTGCGACACGTTAAGGGTGAGTAATGTCCAATTTAGACCTTTATTAATTGTTTTCCAGATACCTCCGGTTTCGCCGCCTGCGTACAGGATATTGGGATTGGAAAGGGAAATATCAATGCTATATACGTTGGTTTGCCAGGTTACTTCGGTAAGGCCATTGGTATCGAAAGTTTGCTTGGGACCTATAAAGCGCCAGCCAGCTTGTCCTCCGCGTTTGCCAGAGGAGTTCCGCAGCGCCAGCAGGGTACTTTCCTGTGCTTCCATTTCGGCCACGGTTGGCTCGTGAATAAAGCCGTCGGCCTGCACGTAAGGACGCGCCCATTGCATCCAGTGCTTGAAATATTGGGTATAGGTGTTTTTAGTAAATGGGTTTGCCTCGTAATACGCTGCATAAGCCTTTTGCACCTGATATACATTTGGGTTTTCCTCTGCCAGCATATGCATCCAGTTCGGTGCATCGGGCGTGATATGTGGCAGGGAGGGTTTCTGCTGAGCAGACAACAGAACAGGCAAACAAAGAAGCAGGAGAGCAGCAATGTGTTTCATGGACGGGAATAGCTTGGTAACTGCGCAAATGTAAAAAGACGCCGCTATAGTTTTTGCAACACCAATGGCAAGCTACAATATTGTCCTGAACAATCCATTTATCAGGGTATCAAGGCTAGAATTCCTCGCAGGATCCGCCGCAATTCTTCGGCTTTTGCGTCTACTTCGGCCTGATTGCGCAGGGTAACCAGGCGACGGTCCTTGAACTGGCCTTCCAGTATATCTGAAGCTATTTCCACTATTTGACTATCCTGATATTGTACAGTAAGCATTAATTTCTGATTTCCGATTTCCGATTTGTTTCGATTTCCGATTTCCGAATAGATTTGAGATTTGGGATTGGCATTTTTCAAAAAAGATCAAATAAGCAGGTTGCATATAAATCTGAAATCTCAAATCTATTCGGAAATCGGAAATCGAAACAAATCGGAAATCGGAAATCAGAAATTAATGCTTACTGTACAATATCAGGATAGTCAAATAAAATAGATCGTCTACAGCAACATCAATAAAGCCTTGTCTGAAACCTGTTCAATCATATTCCTAAAAACAAAGCCGCCAATACGCCAATCCACTTTTTCATGTCGTAAAACAAGGTTGATTTACGACTCAAAAGTCCTGGAAGGCGCACCGACGGCTGTTCAATGGTTTTTCAAAAAGGGTAAAAGCCCACGTACGCCGGAATGGTATTCCGGCATACTTGATCGGAGATATTACCAATTGTTGCCGGAATAGCATTCCGGCGTACGTGATCGGGATTAAATTCTAACCAATTTACCGCTGCTGGTTTGTGCGCCTGCGCTTACGCGCCACACATACACGCCCGCCTGCGAAAGTGCTTGTGCAGGAATGGACAACAGTTGACGGCCGGCTTCAAAGGATTGTTCCTGTGCCCAAATTACTTTTCCACTCAGATCTGCCAATTGCCAAAACACACTTTCCTGGTTGGCTAATTGCACCGGGATCTGAGCGCCTTCCCGGGTAGGATTAGGCTGCGGAGCCATAATCAGGTGCTCTTTGGCCGTGTTTTCGGTGATTTGTTCCACAAACTGCAAGGCAATGCTTTGCGGCTCGCCAGCCCGGCTGCCCAATTGCTGAAAATCTTTCACCAGGGAAACAGCCTCCGATAACAGTGCTGTTGATTTAACCTTTACCCTGATGGTCAGCAATTCCACACCGTCGGCAAGCATAGCGCTTGCATCCTGTGCCCACACCAGATGTACCCGGCCAGGTTGCGGCTGATAGAAGGCATCCGGATCCAGTCCGGGAAGTTCACCGGCAAGGATATCCAGGATTTCCATTTTCTCCGGATCAAACTGCAGGGCAAACTGCAGGCCTTCCCAGGCCCCGGCATCTTTCAATCGGATCGGGATGTCCAGCACCGCGCCCGGCTGAAGGGCTTTTTCCGGCAATGCCAGGAATTGTTTCGTGTAATCACGATCATCTCCGGGGGCGCCCAAACCTATCCAGGCGTCGCAGTCAAGATCGCCCACTTTAACGGCTTTGAACCCGGCCTGATAGTTACCATCCAGCACAGCATTGGGGATGGTTACCCATTCCGGGATAGAAGTTTGCCAGGGGTTGGCCGGATTTGGGAAGGTAAACCCGGCGTCCACATAACGCCAGGAGGAGGTGTTGGGTAATTGGGCGTACACGCCAAGTAGTAGTTTGCGTAATTCGATGAGGTCGAATCCCGAGATGGCACCGCTTTTATTGGCATCTGCCGCCAAAAGTTGGTATGGGGAGAGGTCGTTCTCCAGGCCGAGTATGTGTCGTTTGATTTTGATGAGGTCTAAAACGGTAACGCCATTCAGAGGGAATAAAGAGTTCTGAGGCGCTATATTTAAATTACCCAGCATACCACCGGTACGCAAAGGAAACATGGCGCAGCCATCTGCATCCAAAGGACCAATGTGGCCCAGTGAAGTGCCATTGACAATGAGTCCGGCGCCATGAACCGGCGCATTGTTGCAATGGCTGGTTAAGCAAGGGGTAAGATTGGCAGAAAATTGATCGCAGAAATCGCCGTTGTCCTGAACAATGACGTAAGTTTCACAATAATCAGTATTATTTTTGTTATCGCGAGAACAGAGATCTACACATTGGGTTCCAGTCTCGTCACAATCAAAGCTAACGGAAAGATTAGGTGTGTTATTGGCATTAAGCGGGAAACCTGTCCCGGTTCCACATTTACGTATACCTAATTCAATGAGATTTTGAGGAGTATTGTCGTCCACTACATATTGCAAAAAGTCTACTGCCCAAAGGTCAATTTCCCCGGTTGGCATTAGATTTACGGAAAGCCCATTGATACATACGACTGTTGGCGGGTTGGTATTATTGCCACTACCCATCCCACAAACACCGAGATTATCTTGAATGGTAACATAGGTTTCGCAATAGTCAGCATTACCGGAAGTATCTTTGGCCCAAAGCTCAACAATCTGGAAGCCTAAGTCGGAACAGGTGAACGCCACACTGGTTACCGGATCATTGTTCCCATCCAATGGAAAGCCTTGGCCTGTTCCGGATATTCGAATTCCTAGCTCCAATTGATCAAATGGAGTATCGTCATCGGTCATATATTGCAGAAAATCAGAGGCCCAAAGAGCGATGTCCCCGGTTGGCATGAGATTAACAGCGAGCCCATTCAGACAAACTACCGTAGGTGGCGTGGTATTGTTGTTATTCCCTTGTCCGCACGCGCCAAAGTTATCCTGTACAATGACATACGTTTCGCAAAAGTCTGCATTGTCAGCAGCATCACGGCACCATATTTCCACGGATTGGGTACCCAATTCTGAACAATCAAAAGTGACTGAGCCTACCGGACTCCCATCCGGATTTTGCGGAAAACCGGTCCCCTGCCCTACTTTGCGAATGCCGTATTGCAGCAGCCAGCCTGGCGTTCCGTTATCTTCACCGTATTGCAAAAAATCAGAAGCCCAAAGGGTGATGAAACCGGTAGGCATCATGTTTGCTGAAAGGCCATTCAGACAAACCACGGTAGGCGCCTTGCAGTCTTTGGCAATGATGGTATACTCACACGCCGCATTATTGGCCTGGATATCTTCCAGTAACCACCTGATTTTATGCGTTGCATAAGGCAATTCAGGATCCACAAAAACGGTTGGTTGCGCTTCGGTATTCCAGCGCAACAAGGCACGTGTGGTGTCGCCAGACGAAATGGTTTCCAGAGCAAATCGATATTTCTGTCCGGCAGGAACCGGGCGCTGATCAAACGCACGCGGTTCACCACCTTCAAAATTCGGGTTGCCGGCATTGTTGAAGTTTACCGTGCCTTCAGCCGGCGGGTCCCAGCTTTTTACCACGGTTTCCCAGGTACCATTCCGATCCAGATCCAGGTACAGTAAATACCGGATGGACAGCGGCGCACCCGCGCAGGTATCTCTGGCCAAAACGCTAGCTGTTACAGGCGCATCTGCCAAATCATGGATGTTATGCACGGGATCCTGCCAATAAGTGGCATTCCAAAGATCTGCATGATTGGATGTCAGATCGCAGGCCTGAATGCTGGACGGGCAATTTTGCAATGAAATACACTGGGCGCTCAAACCAAGGCTAAGCAACAGTGTAAAAACGGAAGTCAGGATATGTTTCATGAGTTTGATGTACCGGCGGGTTTAGCCGCCGATGATTGAATGGTTTGGATGGTTTGAGGGGTTTGAGGGGTTTGAAGAGTTTGAAGGGTTTGAGGGGTTTGATGTATCCCGGAATGATATTCCGGGATAGCGTTTGAAGGGGTGAGACTACCCTTTACACACCCGGCCGCGGTTGAGGGTTTTACCATCCTGGCTGATTTGCCAGAAATAAATCCCTTGCGAAAGATGGTTTACGGAATACAACAATTGCTGCCCCTGGAATACCTGTCCGGCTATTTTGTTCCCCAGTGGGTCGTAAAGGCTCCATTCCAAAGAACCTGATGGCCGGTGGCCGGGCAAACGGAAGGAAACCAGATCCGTAGCTGGATTAGGGGCCACTTCTACTTCCAGCACTGTTGCCGTTGCCAGCTCCTTGGTTGCCACCGTAAGCGGTCGCCCAATGGTGTGCAGAGATGTCGGGGTAATGATCGGCTCGTTGAAATCGAAATAAATGGCAGCGGTGTTTTCGATGATCGTCCCATCGGGCAGCCCGGGCTTTTGGCTGATTTTGAACCAGATATATCCATGCGATCCAGGCTCGTTGGTTGTGCTGTCTACCAGCCGTATATTCGGAAATGTAAAGCTCAACACCCCATCTGCCGAAAGGTCCCAGGTATAGGCATGACTGGATATGTGAGGCCGAATAGTAGCCGGATCCAGTGTAGCGGGCAGGGTATCCAGTATGCGCACCAGAAATGCGGTATCGTTGCCGGTATTCTGAAAACGGATGCGGTAATCAATCTCCTGGCCGCGTTCAATGTAGTGATTCGGGGTTATACCCAGTGGAAAGCCTGTTTTATCATTCGGATCGTAAGGCCCAAACACCTGATCACAGCGGGTGGCTACCACAGGGCTTTGTTCCAGATTGCCAAGAGCCAGCAACAATCCAAGGTTTCCATCTGCAGCACAGTTGGCTACCACGGCTACCGGACGTTCCATCAGCGTAGTCTGATTGGGAAAAACGCGCAGCGCGAAGCAGGAATCTTCCGGCAAAGGAATACGCACGGTACTCATTTCCTGCTGTGCATCAAGCTGAACCAAGCCTTGCTGGTACATGATTTCGTCTTCAATGATCACATATTCAGCGCCCTGGCTCATGTTACCCAAACCTGTGTTTTTGATGGTAAATTCAATTTCAGAGCCGGTACAAAGGCCTGTAACCTCAATTTTGGAACCATCCCACTCCGGATTGGGTGGTAAACAAGACTGATCCGGAACGAGGTAAGCCTCCATACAGAACACATCATTGATATTGGCATCGCAATCTACCAATAACTGTAGGTTCAAAACACCGCAATCGCCCACCAGAATATCCCCAATATTGAATACCAGGGTATCGCCCAGTTGCGCAGCTAATGGAAGGGAGCTGCTTTGGTACACCAGCAATGGACTTTTCAAAAACCTGATTTGCATGTCGGAAGCCAACATGGTACCTGTATTGCACCATTCAACCCTGACGGCAGTTGGCGTACACCGACGTAAGATGGTATTGCCCAGCTCCAAACTCAGTGCCGGACAAGCGCCCTGGGGTTGTTGCATGATATCAGGCGCCGTAACCTGCTGATTCACACCAGAAACGGCAATTACCGGTGTAGTACATGGTTCAAAGAATGCTGGCAGCGCAAAAGCCGGGTAGGTGGTCAGGGTAAAATCACCTTCTGTAACCAAAATTTGATACGAGCCGTTGTCGTCCGTTTTGTGGTAAAAAATCTCGCCCTGTGCATTTTCTGCTTTTACAATAAAGTCGGCCAGGGGCATCTCGCCGGGAGTCAGGGCGCAATCCACATCAATATCCAGATACATATGCCCGCTTATGACATTGCGGGAGAATTGTCCTTGCAAATCGGTTTTCAGCAGCATGGCGTTGGAAGGCACGCCGTTGTTATTGCCCGTCAGTACCAGACGCTGATCGGTGGTAGCCAGTATGTCTCTTGCATTCCCGGACAGGCCCAGATTTATCTTTCCCAGAGCCACGCCATTTTCACTCAGTTCCAGTATTTCCAGGGGTGTATCCAGTGGATCGTCAATAAAACCCCAGAACGGAATATAAAAATGACCATTGGGGGCTTGTGCAAAGGTGTTCAACACCGGGAGCGCATTGCTGTTGTTGGGGAACGGCACATAACCGCTATCCCAGATTAGCTGCCCGTTGAGTCCAACTTTCAAGACTTGAATTTTCAGGGTACTTAAGCCCGGACTGGTGCCCAGTAACGCCAATTGGCCATCCTGGGTGAGCAGCAGGTCGTAAACCGTTTGATTACCCGGATAATTAAAGGTATTTTCCCATACAGGATCACCATTTGCATCGAGGCGTGCGAGGTAATAATTTTGGAAAAAACCAGCCACCGCCAAATCGCCACCGGGCAGCAACACCAGTTTTTTCATCAATTGTTGTTTGATTCCGAATACTTTGTCCATTAAAACAGCACCGGAAGCATCACATTTTACCAACCAGCCGCGGGTATCAAAATTAATGTCGCGGGTATTCCCCACCGCCACCACCGATCCATCGGGCAGCACCTGCATATCATTCAATCCATTCGAAATATTGCCATTCGGCAGCACCGTGACCCATTCAATAACACCGAAGGCGTTCAACTTCAATAGCGCATTGCGCAGAAAAGTGTTATCCTGGTAGTTTTCCAGTAGCAAAACAAACCCTCCATCCGGGCTGCCGGCGGCTGCGATGGCGCGCGACTGGTTCAGAGAAAGGTTGAATTGCCAAAGGGTTTGGCCGGTTGCGTCGGTACGGGCAATAAATACGGCTTGAGCATCGGTTTTTTCACCCGCCAGGAAGTAACCGCCATCCAATGCAGGGATTACAGCATTGGCTGAGCTGGTTGCCTCGGGAAAAACTTTCAGGAACCCCTGGCCGTAGGTTAAGACAGCCAGAAACAGAAAGTAAAAAGTTAGCATTCGTGAACGGTACATAAGCGATCTTTTTTCAATGATGAGAGCGGGGGATTACCGTGTTGGTTTGTTCAGGCCGGCCCGTATAAACTTTCACGATACAAAAGTGAAGCGGGAATATCGGACCCACAAAGACAAAATTTAGCATTTCTCAGGAATTAATAATTAAATAAATGAATTTAACATATTGATAATCAAATATTTTAAACAAAAAAAAAACTTAATTTT
>DLXL01000223.1:0-2547 GCA_003448025.1 Saprospirales bacterium
TGGCATTTTGGCACAGGTAAAAACCGTTGATCCACACTTCTGCATTGCGGAAAATGCCATCGAAGCGCAGTTGGAATCGTTTGCCGGCATCGGCCTGGGGCAGGCGGAAATGTTTGCGATACCAACCGATGCTGGTGGCCGGGTAGTTGCCGCCCAGGGGTTTGTAGCCATGCGCCATCACGTTAAACGCCGGATCGAACACGAAAGGCAGCTCCACAGCCCAGTCGTGCGGCAGCTGCACGGTACGCCAGGCGCTATCGGGAAAAGTGGGGGCAATGGCGGTATTTGGCGCTGCGCCTGATTTGGAAAAAATGGTTTCCAGACTGTAGTTGAAGTCCTTTTCCGGATTGGCGGCGTTGCCGAGGGCGAATTTCCAGTTGCGGTCAAAATTTTGCCAGGTGCCGGGTTGGGCATGGAGGGAAAGGGAGGTGAGGAGGAATAGAAGGAGGCGCATGAGAGAGTAGTGATTTTACTGTGCGTACCGTAGCGTCTTTCGACCTGAATATTGCCTGAATACTTTGATACCTCTTGACAACATGTCAAAAACAACTAACTTTGTAAGAAATACCCAATGGCCAGAGATTTGTTTCATCAAGAGGTAAAAGAAGCCTTAATTAAAGACGGTTGGCAAGTTACAGATGACCCGTTATCTTTCAAAATTGGAAAGATGCAGGTCCAAATTGATCTTGGTGCTGAACGACTTATTGCAGCAGAAAAAAATTCGGAACGGATTGCGATAGAAATCAAAACATTTGGCAGCCTTTCGTTCATAACAGCCTTATATGAAGCTGTTGGTAAATACATTATTTACCGCAACGTTTTGAAACAGATCCAGCCAGACAGGGTATTGTTTCTGGCACTTCCAGAGTCAATATTTGACAGATTCTTTGATGAATCTGTAATAAAGGAAACCATTTTTGAAGAAAGAATCAACCTCATACTGTACAACCAAACGGACAAACTAATCACAAAATGGATAAAATAAAAAAATACGAAAACGCGATCCTGGATATTTTACAGGAATATACGCGTATTAAATATGCCAACATTGATGGCGGTAATCAATTGATTGCCGATAAAGAACATCATCGTTATCAGGTTGTAACGATGGGCTGGGATGGTGATCGTTACATACACGATTGCCCATTACACTTTGATATCATCAATGGTAAAGTGTGGGTGCAACAAAACATGACGGAGTGGGAGGTGGGAGAAATGCTGGAAGCCAGAGGGGTGCCTAAGTCTGATATAGTTGCGGGCTTTTTGCCACCTGAGTTGCGGGCTTATTCGTCGTATGCCTATGCATAAAATTGATGCTCCCAGCCCCTTAAAACACGAATGCCGGCGCAACCTCCCTGTTGCGCCGGCCTACAAAAATATCGCCCCGCTGGGGCTACAAAAATGCCGCCCCGCTGGGGCTGGGGTGCTATCGCACAAACAATTGCTTTAGCTGATCTACCAGTTGGCCGCCTCCGGAGAGTTGGATGGTTTGGATCTTTTCGGCAATTTTTTCCACGTATTCCATTTCCTTGAGCTTCAGCAACATGGCGTTTTCTTCCATGAGCTTGGCGGTGTTCATGAGGCTTCGGGTGGAGGCAGTTTCTTCCCGACGCATGATCACGTTGGCCTGGGCGCGTTTTTCCGCAATCAGCACCTGGTTCATGATTTCTTTCACGTCGCCGGGAAGCACAATGTCTTTCACCCCGAAATCTACTAATTCAACGCCCAGTTCGCGGGCTTTTTCGGCGGCATTGGCCAGCACCTGTTGGGCAATCTGGTCTTTGCTCTCCATCAGTTCATCGAAGCTCAGTTTACCCACAATTTCGCGCAAGGCCATCTGCATCTGGGTGTACAGCTGCTTATCGAAGTCCTTGTTTTCCACCAGGGCTTTCATGATGTCGGTCACGCGGTATTGCGCGGTGGCATTGATACGCAACTGGGCTTTATCACGGGTCAGTACTTCCTGACCGAGGATATCTACCGTCATCTGGCGCATATCGGTTTTCACGCTGGACACGGAGTCCTGGTTTTTCCAGAAAAAGTAGCTGCCCGGTTCCAGGGCGCGCACTACGGCGCCGTTAATGAGCAATATACCTTTTTCGAAAGCGGCAATCTGCACCACCCGCAGGTAGTTGGCCAGATTGTTCTTCGAGATCAGGTTCAGGTCGATGTTCACCTCCTCGGTGCGGGTAATATCTGCCTTCACCACATGGTAGGCAGTAACCCCTTTCCAGAAGGCAAACTTGCCGGCGGTGAGTACCTGGTGGAACAAACCATCGCGGTACAGCAACGCAATTTCATGGTCGGCTACTTCAAATACTTGAAGCAAGGATGCCAGTTCGACATTTTGCAGCAGCACATTCAGCTCCTGTGGGGGCAAAAATGCCTCCGACATGTTGTATAATTCCGCTTTTTCGCCCGGCCACACCCATTGGAAGCCGTCGTGCAAAATGCGGGTCAGTTTTTCACGCTTGAATACCAGCGCGATGTGGTTGGTTGGAATAAGCATAGTTGAGTGTTTGAGTTTTGGTGTTTTGGTGTTTTGGT
>DLXL01000223.1:2692-3239 GCA_003448025.1 Saprospirales bacterium
GGTGTTTTAGTGTTTTTGTGTTTTGGTTACGGGATGACTGGTGGCAGTCACCCCGTCACCAAAAGTTCAAAAAACCTATGCGTCAGCGCTTCACGGCTTTCCAACGGAGGGAACCGTGGCTTGCAACAGGGCATTCGGGATAGGGCATGGATCAGGGCCGGGCGTTTGGGAACAAGTTCCGTGGGCCCTGTCTGAGCAATACTTTTTCCGCTTCATGCTGTGCTGAAAGCGATGGATACCTGCAGAGTCGGCTAACCGTTGTTGCTAGGCAACGGAAGCGCTGTGCATAGATAGGTTGGGCATTTGAAAAGCGCCCTGCTTTGGAGAATTGGATTAACAGTCCAGTGCATAACCATTATGCTTCCGCTCAACACGGGCAGGATTCGAACCTGCATACATTGTACTGCTCTAACCACTGAGCTACTTCCGAAGAAGGCGGGAATCGAACCCGCGACCGGTACATCAAAGGCCAAACAATTGCTCTGCATATGGATTCCCTACCGGGTCCATACATCGGCGCCATCAGAAACGCCCGACCAGGGAACAA
>DLXL01000223.1:3469-5214 GCA_003448025.1 Saprospirales bacterium
CCTAGTCTTCCCGGCTGCCATCGTCGGCCATACGCACCATTTTGGGGGTGAATTGGGCTACGATGTCTACGAGGTTCGACTGGGCGGCCATTACCTGATGGATGTCTTTGTAGGCCATCGGGGCTTCATCACGACCGCCACCGATGAGACTTACGCCGAGGTCTTGCAGGATCTGGCTCATCTGTTGCTTACTCACGCTTTTGATGGCCTGGGTACGACTCATTTGTCGGCCGGCGCCGTGGGAGGCAGAGTGCAGGGCAGAGGTTTCTCCTTTACCGCGAACCAGGAATCCCGGGGCGGTCATGGAGCCCGGAATGATGCCCATTACGCCTTTTCCGGCCGGTGTGGCGCCTTTTCGGTGCGCAATCACTTCTTCGCCGTTGAGGGTTTCTTTCCAGGCAAAGTTGTGGTGGTTTTCTACCCGGGCCAGCACCGTTCCACCAATGGCTTTGGTAAGTTTTTGGTGGATCACTTCGTGACAGGCTGAGGCATAATCGCCGGCCAGGTTCATGGCCATCCAGTACTCTTGTCCGGCCTCGGTATTGAGGTCGAGATAAGCCAAATTGGCGGCATGCGGCGGTAATTTGCACAAGTCCTTGGCCAATCGGGTGTAGTACCCGGCCACCGTTGCGCCAAATCCGCGGGAACCGGAGTGCGTCAGCAAGGCCAGGTAACGACCTTTTTGAATGCCCATGGCTTCGTCGTTTTCCGCGAACTCGATGATGCCCCATTCCACAAAGTGGTTTCCTCCACCGGAGGAGCCCAGTTGTGTATAGGCTTTATCTTTCAGCGACTGGATGAACGGGGTCATTCCGAACTCCGGCCGGTCGAGAATATCGTGCTGGGCGCGGTAGGCGCCCTGGAATCCATTGCCAGCACCAAAGGCGGTATGCGCAATGAGTTCTCGTTTGTAGAAGGACTTGTTTTCGAAAAAATGGTCCTCCGGAATATCGAAAACAGACAAAGCCATTCGGCAACCGATGTCTACACCTACGCCGTAAGGAATCACGGCATTGCGTGTAGCCAGCACTCCGCCTATCGGCAGCCCGTAACCCTGATGTGCATCCGGCATCAGGGCCCCGGCCACCGCTACCGGGAGTTGCATGGCGATGTTCATTTGTTTCAAGGCGCCTTCCTCAATGCCGTCTTTTCCGTAAACGGCATATTCGTCGGCGGTTTCTTTCAGTGGTATGGTGGCTTTAGCGGCCTCTATGGCGGCTTCCTCCAGGATCAGCGTGGCAAAATCTTCCAACGTGGGATCGTCGAGGTATAATTCAGGGTTTTTGCGGACTTTATGGAGCAGGGTAAGAGTATCCTGTTTTTTGTTTTCAGCAAAAATGCCATTCGCCAGTTGAAGCGCAGCACCCAGTATTTTTCCCTCAGAGAATCCCAGAAACAGGAGGTCTTTTCCTTTTATCATGACTTGTAATGTTTTGTTGTATTGGATGATGCAAAGGTGAATGTGCTACTGCGCAATATATTTGCGTAGTAAAATATTGAGGGAAAATTCTTTTATAATTTTTGTTTAATAATTTGATTTTCAATGTTTTAATTTAAAATATTTTTGAAAATTATTTTTATTGTTTTCAAACTGCGCAAATAGATTGCGTACTTTTTATTCGAACGTTGTTATTTCGCACAGATTCTACAACCCCCATCACCCAACCCCCAAGGGGGCTTGCCAACTCAAACACTCGAAAACTCCCACACTCATCATCTGCCCAGATTTTTGGGCTACCCAACTC
>DLXL01000223.1:5460-7579 GCA_003448025.1 Saprospirales bacterium
TATAAAACCATTGATACCTGCCTGCGCAACCGGGCCAGGAAATGGACCCTTGAAAACCTGATTGATAAGGTTTCTGAAGTATTGTATGAATATGAAGGTATACGGGATGGCGTGAGCAAGCGTACCATCCAGCTGGATTTGCAGACCATGCGCAGCGAGAAGTTGTACAACGCTCCGATTGTAGTAACCGACCGAAAGTATTACACCTATTCGGATCCGAAATTCAGCATCACACAATCCAAACTGACGCCTTCCGATCTGGAGAAAATGAACGAGGTAGTGGGTATATTGAAACACCTCAACGGGTTCAACCACTTCGGTGAAATGAGCGAAATGATTGCCCGACTGGAAAATGATCTGCAGCGGGCCAAACCGGAGGGGCGCAATGTGATACAGTTTGAATCCAACCCCCTGCTGCGCGGCTTAAACTGGATTGACCCTCTTTATCGAGCCATTGCTGCGCGTACTACTTTGCAGATTGAATACCAGTCGTTCCGTTCACGAGAAGTGAAACTCGGCGTTTATTACCCCTATTTGCTCAAAGAATTCCGCAACCGCTGGTTTTTGATCGTGCGTAATAAATACAAAAAACAACTCCTCACCCTGGCGCTTGACCGAATAGAAGGGGTGCAGGAACTGCCGCACGAACCATTTTACGACTATCCGGAAGTAGATTTCGACCGCTACTTCGATAATGCCATTGGCGTGACCAAATCCGAGCACGACAAACCTGCACGGGTGGTGCTGGAGGTGAGTCCGAAAATGAAACCTTACGTACTCACCAAACCCCTGCACCACACACAAGAGTTATTAAAAGAGGAAGAAGGCCGCATCATTATTCAGATTTTCGTGGTACTCAATTTTGAACTACAGCGCGAGATCCTTGGATTTGGTTCCGGAATGAAAGTACTTAGCCCCCGGATTTTGGTCAAATGGATCAGAGAAGATTTGGGAAGGGCGATTGCCGGGTATTTAGGCAGTGATGTACCGGCGGGTTTAGCCGCCGATAGGGTTTGAGGGGTTTGAAGGGTTTGAGGGGGCAAGCCCCCTTGGGGGTTGTAAAATCTGTGCGAAACTAATCTGTGCGAAACCAACCCGCACAAAACCAATCCGTGCGAATCCATAACCATGCTTATTCACCTGAACAATGCCGGCGCCAGTTTACCCGCTCCAGGGGTGGTGGATGCCATGACACATTACCTGCAACTGGAAGCCGAAATGGGCGGCTACGAAGCCTTTGATGCCCACCAGGCAAATGTGCTGGGCTTTTACGATTCAGTAGCGCGTTTGCTGCATGCAGCACCGCACAACATCGCCTGGGCAGTGAGTGCCACCGATGCCTATGCGCGTGCACTGAGCGCCATTCCCTGGCAGGCCGGCGATGTTATTCTGACTACCGAAAACGATTATTCCTCCAACCAGATCGCTTTTCTGAGCCTCCGGCAAAAAATGGGCGTCCAACTCGTTCGCGCCGCCGATCTGCCTTCAGGCGGGGTAGACCCGGAAGATTTTGAAAGGCTGCTGAAAAAACACCGCCCCAAACTGGCCGCCGTAACGCATGTTCCCACCAACAGCGGACTGGTGCAACCCGTTGCCCAAATCGGCCGTATGTGTCGCGAACAAGGCGTTTGGTATCTGGTTGATGCCTGCCAGTCGGCCGGGCAAATGCCGCTGGATGTGGCCGAAATCGGCTGTGATTTTCTTACTGCCACCCTGCGCAAATACCTGCGCGGGCCGCGGGGTGCAGGCTTTTTGTACGCTTCAGACCGGGTGCTGGAAGCGGGATTGGAGCTTTTACTTCCCGATATGCACTCTGCCGACTGGATTGGCGCGAACGAATATCGCACCCAACCCACAGCCAGGCGTTTTGAATACTGGGAAATAGCCTATGCCCTGATGCTGGGCAGCAAAGTGGCCGTGGATTATGCCTTGCAAACCGGCCTGGAAAATATCCACCAGCGGGTGAATCATCTGGCAGAGTTTACTCGTCGCCGGTTGGCTGAACTGCCCGGCGTGCAATTATTGGATCATGGAGCGGGATTATGCGGTATTGTAACCGCTCATGCTCCTCATTGGGAGGCAAAGTCTTTGATCAATCATTTGCACCAACTGGGGATTA
>DLXL01000495.1:0-2904 GCA_003448025.1 Saprospirales bacterium
TACATTCCGAAAATGCTTTGTCATGGCAGTTTTTATTTTATTTTCAGGCTTTTCGCAGTTATGTGCTCAGTCTACCAACTGCATGGCTATTACGAATTGTTCTACAAGCCTAAAAGTTGAAATTGTAAAGGAATTTTCGAATGTTTCAGCCAACTGTGGTATGAATATATGTGGTAATGGTCATCAGTTTTATCAAATGAAATACCGTGTATTTCTTCGATATTCTGCCAATACGCCACCAGTCGATCAGGTACCATTTGACTTGCAATATAAAAGTTTAAAAGTTTCAATTGGGCTGGACATATTGGGTTCAACTCCGAATGGATTCACCCATATTGATGAAGCAGCCACCATGGCTTGTTATGATGCCGGCCCTGGCGCAAACTGGTCTGACACGAAAGTAGGATTTAAAGCGTATCGTTCCAGTGGTTTAGTGGAAATTGATTTTCAGAATGCAAGTACTACCAGCCCATGCGGTACCGGCGATGACGCCATACATTTTACCTGGGGCACGCCCGCCGGATTGACTATGGGTAGTTGTACTCCTTCAACCTATTGTGCATACGCAGAACTTTTTTCAGTGGTAGTAAATGCTTACCCTGGCGAGAGTTTTCGTTTGACCCAAAAAATATCTGAGTTTATTCCTTTTGACGATGAATTGCATGAAGAATGTTCACCCATAAATACTGAAAACAGTGGATTCAATAACGGCATTATCCCAGTGACCGCCACTTTACCTCAATCTCATGTGAACACCCCCAATGCAAATCTTTTGGCAGAAGTACTGACTCCTGTAAATGATAACGGTAATCAAAAATTTGAAGTAAGGGTGCGTAATACAGGCACAACCGCCATGAGCATCCGTTATTTGGAATTTGTGGCGCAGGTTGCTCCCTCTTTTGCAGATATTGCATTGAATTACAGCGGTAGTAACCATACTCCTGATGCAGTGCTAGCCGCTGGGAACACTCGAAAGCTACATTATCGGCTTGTTTCTCCAACCGGAATTACTATTAATGGCACTTCAAGTTACACCGTTGGGTATATCATCGTTAGCCCACCCAATCCTACCAACCAACCATGGTCGGTAGAAGTTTCCCTTATAGATGATACCAAATCCAGAGTTAGAAGTGTGCCGGCAGGCAGCACAACCTTCCATTGTACGAAACTTCCACTCTCAACTGCTATTAGAAATCATAATGACCCTGGCCACCCTGGGTGTACCACATCACCCGCTTTCAGAGTGCAACCAAAGAACGGTTTATTTGACATATGTAGCGGAACACCTGCTATGATTCAGGTAGGGTTTGATCAGGTTAGTAGCAATAGTACATTCAAATTTAGTCGCCTGGTCTTTGAGATTAAATTTGATCTGACAGACGATTTAGCTATTTCAGGAGTTAATTATGACGACTGGATAAGTTCCTGGACTTGCCCAACACCCATTGATAATACATGCCTTGATTCCGGTTCAGATGATCCTTGTTGGGACATCATTGGCGATGACGTCATCCGATTTTGTTTTGCTGTAGTGGGCCAGGACGCCATCACCATTACCGGTGATCGCTATATCAACATTGAATTCAACAATGCCGTAGGATGCATTAAAAAAGCTATTATAACGCATCTGGAAGTGACCCCATTCGGTGATGTTGCCTGTATACCACCCATAGACAACACTTTACAAAATCCGGCTAACTCCGTCTGCCCGCCACAGGTGAGGGGCAGAGTTATAACAGAACTCGGAGATGGCGTGGAGGCGGTAGATATGGAGCTTATTCTCGACAGCGCTCCGAGCAGTTGTACGGAGCTTAATGGTTGTACAAATAACGGGTGTGCCCAAGATATCCTGACCACGGGTACCGGCGCCTATGGATTTTGTATAGAATCTCCCTGTAACTGTAATTGTTTTAAGGTTACTCCTTTTAAAGATGACAACCGGGACAATGGCGTTACCACCTACGATCTGGTGCTGATTAACAAGCATATTTTGGGTTTGGAGCCGTTGAATTCTCCATATAAGATGATTGCGGCAGATGCTAGAATAACAGGTTCAATCACAACTTTAGATATTTTAGAACTTCGAAAATTAATACTTGGGATCTATAATGATAGCGATTCAGATCCCAATAATGATTGGCCAAATGCTTCGACCCATGCAAGATCCTGGCGTTTTATTGATCAGGCATTCTCTTTCCCGAATGCGCAAAACCCGTTTCAGACGGCCTTTCCGGAAATAAAAATGGATATATCTGCATCCGCCAATATACCGGTGAATTTTGTAGGGGTCAAAACGGGTGATGTAAATAACAGCGCAATAGCCAATCGGCCCAATCAGCGCCCTGTAATGCCTATAGCTTTTCCAATAATGCGGGCGACAGCCGGAGATGTAATAACCGTTCCGGTTACTTATACAGGCCGCGTGGCATTGGATGCTTTCCAGTTGGGCTTGCGTTATGATACTTCCGCGCTTAAACTGATCAGCCCTTCCCAGGGCGATTTGCCGCAGTTTGATGCGGGCAGCGTCTTTATTCCACGCCCCGGAGAAATCCGTACCCTTTGGTTGCCTATGGATCAGGAAAACCCGGATTTGCATATAGAACCAGGGACAGTATTGTTTAACCTGACTTTCCGGGTGATGAGTCCAACACTCCCTACGACATTGCCTTTGTTTCTGGATGATGAGGTGCTGTACAATGCTGTATGGAAACGAGACGGTACAGAATGTGCCGTTCAAAACGCTCCTGCCTTCTCCAGACAGGATGCTGTGGCTACTCACGCGCCAGCAGGCCTGGAAGTGAATGCACGGCCCAATCCAACTTCGGGAGAAGCTGCTCTGCAAATTCAGTCTCCACATACAGGAAAAGCACGAATTGTCTTGATGGATGCCTTTGGCCGCTGGCC
>DLXL01000495.1:3116-3277 GCA_003448025.1 Saprospirales bacterium
AGTGGCACTGCCGGAAGTGAAGTCATTCCTGGCAGGCGTTTATCTTTGGAAGGTCTATTCCAAAGGACAGGAGGCTCAGGGGCAATTGATTAAGCTTTAGCAGACGCTTGAGAGTGGTTTATAAGCCATTTGAGGTCTTTAGGGGTCATTTAGGTCATTTA
>DLXL01000278.1:0-4685 GCA_003448025.1 Saprospirales bacterium
ACCTTCATGACTGGCGCGAATGCATTTTTTTTCGCTTCCGAATCGTTTTGGGACGAACTGCTGAACAAAAAAATATTTGAATATAATCTGCACCTGAATCCGCCGCTGGCTGCGCAACTATACGCCTTGACGGCCATCGGATATTATGATGGATTTACTGCCTGCTGGGACGCCAAGTATGCTTACTGGGGCACACGCCCCGACCAGTTCGACCCTGCTTTCCGGCCCTTTATACTCATCACCCCGCCGTTTCCGGGATATCCCTCCGGACATGCAGCAATAAGCGGTGTCATGGCAGAACTGTATAGTGAATTCTTTCCCCTGGATAAGGCATATTTCCAGCAAAAAGCCATAGATGCGGCAGAATCACGTTTTCAGGCAGGCATACACTTCCGTACCGATAATGAAGTAGGTCTTGAACTGGGCCGAAAGGTTGGCAAGGTGATTCTGGAAAAATTTGGAAACTGAGCGTTTGAGGGGCATTGAAGCGCAAATAAACATGAGCCATTCCTGAAATATTCAGGAATGACTCATGTTATCGATTACAATCGGATGGTTACAAATCGATTTATCGCTTGATCACCACAATAGTTTTGGTTATTGGCTGCTGGTTGTCAACTTTGACATTGACCTGGTAAATACCGGCCGGGAGTTTTGACGCATTCATCGGCACCTCCTCTGAAGCAAGGTTAGTCTGGTGTTCAGTAAGCACAATCTGACCAAACTGGTTGGAGATCATGACAGATACAGCTTTGCCAATGCTCTCCTTATCGAGGGTTATGGTAAACTGATCCCACATGGGGTTAGGAACTACCTTGAAATCGTTCACCTGAACGGTTTCCGGAGCCTCGATTTGCTCGCCCTGTTCGCGACTGCCACTTGGACGATTGGGGAAATCGTCGTAGTAATAGTGGTTGCAATCGAGTTTGCAATTATCGAAGTAATTGTGCAGGTCGCCCAGATAACCGGCCAGGATACCCAATTCACCGTTGTTTAATTGGCGTCCCAATGACGGGAACACGTAACCTCCCAGTGCCTTATTGGTGAAATCCATTAAACCGGCAACGTCGGTAACATCATTCAGCAGGGCCGGTTTCTGGATACAGGCGTGAGCCAGCGTCATGGATCCGAAATTGGCGTCCATGTGCGCGTTCATCCAAAGTGTAACTGCCTGCCCCCAAAGTACACTGGCAAATTTGCCGTTTTTACGCCAGGTGTTGTTGTTGGGTACACAGCAATTGGTGGCGCTCAATACCATATCGCCTGCCGGAAGTCTGGCCGCCTGGCCGCCAGCGGGCATCAGACTGTTGATACAGGCAGGGGTGCAGCCAATTGCCGATGGGTTAACGGTCAAACTTCTGCCAGGTAAACCGAGGATCATTGGCCCGGATGCATTCAGTGTGTTGTGAATGATCTCCCGAGCTGTATAGCCTTTAAATTTACCATTGGTGCTTCCATAGAATCCCTGGGTCAAACCACAAACGGTAACACATGGGCCGCAGGTAACGTTTGGGTACAACTGGAAGTGAGCCCACAGCCGCCCGTGGCCGTCCAGACGCGAGCGTATTCACCCCCTTCTGTACTCCCACAAGTGGCAGGCACATCCACGTCTTCATATGTAAAGGTCGGGATAGCACCACAATCGTCGGTAGCAGTAGGGTATTCAACCGGTACAGTGGATTGTCCGCACAATAAGTTCAGAGTGGGCGGGCATTGGATGGTTGGAGGATTGTTGTCTACAATCCAGGTATAGGTAACGCTGCACTGCGCGTCATTTCCACAGTCATCAGTGGCTGTCAGGGTAAAGGTCTGACTGCGATTGCAATCGTTGCTGATAACTTCGCCTGCTTCACAAACGGGCTGGATGGCGCCATCGCAGTTGTCGGAAGCACTGATCAAAGCGAGCGCGTCTTCACAGGTTGGCAGATTCTCGGGGTTGCATCCCAGTTCAATGGCTGCGCTAAGGAAACCTAAAAAGGATGGATCTTCCGTGTCTTCCTTTCGTCTGGCAGAACATTACACACATATAATCCAAAAGGTAACCTTTGAATACGTATGATGAACCGAAAAGCGAATGAAAAAATCGGATGATTTGATTAAAGATGGCCGAAGACAATAACGCAGCAAACACGCCCCAATCCTCATTAAACAGACCGGGCATGACAGGAGAGATTTTTCCCTAGAAACTTATATTATTCAAATCAAATGCGCATAAAAAATTAACACTTTAGTAGTAGTCATGTACAAGACATACATCAACTGGCTTATGAGCTGATATTATTCCTGCTCACTACTTGGACATTGGATATTGGACATTGGATATTCTACATTTTCCTCTAACTTTCCCTCATGAAACACAAACTACTCCTACCGATTTTTCTGTTCCTTTCCTTTATCGCCCGTTCCCAGGAAAAAATACTGGATGCCAGAATCTGGCTGGATGGCCGCACGATGCAGGACCTGGTTGTCGCCGGGTTGGAAGCAGATCATGGCTTTTACGAACCCGGTGTGTATTTTCGGTCTGAATTTTCCTCGCTGGAATTGATTCGGGTAAAAAAAGCAGGTTTTCGTATTGATACCTTTGAAACGGATGTACAAGCCCGATACCTGCGGGAAAACGCGCGCCGACAGCCGGTGCGTACCGTGGCTGCAGCAGACCGCAGTCAAAGTCCTTGCGAAGATTTTGGCAGCGCCTCTGCAGAAACACCGGTAAATTACACCTATGGCAGCATGGGGGGGTACTATACTTATGAAGAGTATCTGGCCATTCTGGATGATATGCATGCCAAGTTCCCACATCTCATTTCGGAGCGCAAGCCTGTCCATGAAAGTCTGCTGACACATGAAGGTCGGCCACAATGGTTTGTCCGGATATCCGATAACCCGAATACAGATGAAACCGGAGAAGCAGAAGCTTTGTACACAGCCATACACCATGCAAGAGAACCAAATAGTCTTACCCATTTGATTTATTTCATGTGGCACCTGCTGGAAAATTACGACCGAGACCCGGATTTGCGGTATCTGCTCAACCAAACGGAATTGTACTTTATTCCTTGCCTGAATCCGGATGGCTATATTTACAACCAGACCACCAACCCGGATGGTGGCGGATTCTGGCGCAAAAACCGCAGGGATAACGGGGATGGCACTTTTGGCGTAGATCTGAACCGCAATTATGGATATAACTGGGGCGTAGGTAACGGTTCGTCCCCAACTACAAGTTCCGAAGTTTACCGCGGTCCGGCAGCGTTCTCTGAACCGGAAACTCAGATGGCCAGGGCATTCATCGAAGCACATAATTTCGAAGTAGTGTTGAATTGTCATACCTCCGGGAATAAAATGGTACATCCCTGGGGGTATGAAAACTCCGTGCCTACGCCTGATTTCACCACCCTGGCCGAGTGGCTTACCCGGGAAAGCGGGTACCTGCACGGTTCCTGCTGGCAAACCCTCGGCTATCTGGCCTGTGGTACCTCCGACGATTGGATGTATGGCGAAAAGGACCGGCTGGCATATACGCCGGAAACCGGCACCAGTTTCTGGCCATTTATTGATCAGATTGACGGCAATAACAAAAGTATGTTTCAAACCAATTTGTCAGCCGCCTGGTATGCGCTGGGCGGAGCTGTAATCAGGCATCTGCCAGGAGCCTCCTTAAACGGAAATGTCCTTCAGGCGCCTTTTAAAGTGCGCCAATATGAAATTGGTACGGCTCCTGTCCAAATTAGTTTTGAGGCTTTAAGCAATAACATCGCCTCTTTTGCCCCTGTGGCCAACCTTACTATTGAGGATTTTGAATCCTCCTCTTTTGTGGCTCTGATCAACCTGTCCGGAACCCTTCAACCCGGTGAGGAAGTCAGATTTGTGGCCCGGGCTGAACGACAGGGGCAAATCCATGCTGACACCGTTGTTTGGGAATTTCAACCTTCACCATATGTGGTAGCCGTGGAAGATGATCTGGAGTCGGGAAGTGGCATTTGGAGCCCCAATACATTCTGGGGCGCAACCACGGAATATGCTTTTTCACCCGGTAAGAGCATGACGGATTCTCCCAATGATGTGTATACTGAAATGGAAAATTTCCTGATAACCAAGGATAAAGTGGCCATTCCTCCTGATGCGACAGAGGCTCGTCTGCGATTTTTTGCACTTTGGGATATTGATCCCGGACTCGATTGGGCCCAGGTGCTGGTAAAAACAGATTTAAATGCTGTTGAAGAACCCCTGCAGGGGTCATTAACCACCTATAATAGTAACCTTGCTCAGTATGTTTATGAGGGTACGCACTTGTACTGGGAGGAGGAGTGCATGGATTTGGGCGCCTATCTGGGTCAGAAGTTCTATTTGATCTTTTCCATGATATCCTTTTCCGGCAACCCAGACGGTCGCGACGGATTTTATTTCGATGATCTGGTGCTGGAATACAGAACAGAATCTGGTGTTCACACCATTGAGTTACATCCGGAATGTCAGGTAAGCGCCCAGCCTAACCCGGCATCGGGGCAAACCCGCCTGCATTGGTCAGGAGAGCAGGGCGTGGGGCATCAATTGGATATTGTGGATGCTTCCGGCAAAATCCTGCAGCAAATTGCCTTGCCCGAAGACTCAGGAGCGTACACCCTCCAAACTGCCGGCTGGCCAGCCGGGGTTTATTGGTATCGGTTGTATAGTGATAGGGGAGT
>DLXL01000278.1:4917-8115 GCA_003448025.1 Saprospirales bacterium
TTTTGGTGTTTTGGTGTTTTGGTGCTTGGGTCCTTGGGTCCTAAGCATCTTAGAGCCGTGTATCTTTGTGCCTTTGCGCCTTGGTGTTACCCAAGCTTTGCGCCTTTTCCCTAACTTTGCAGCCTTATGTCTATACCCATCCACCACTACATTCTCGGCCAATGGACGCCCGGCACGGGCGAGGCCATGCCGCAATTTCATGCCCTGACCGGCGAAGTCATCCACACCGTTCAAAGTGATGGCCTTGATTATGCCGCCATCCTTGACTATGCCCGGAAAGTGGGCAATCCTGCCCTGCGTAAGCTGACTTTTCAAGAGCGCGGCCGTATGTTGAAAGCCCTGGCCTTGTATTTAATGGATCGAAAAGACAATTATTACAAAATATCACACATGACTGGCGCTACCCGTGCAGATTCCTGGGTAGACATTGAAGGAGGTATCGGCAATCTTTTTGCCAATGCCAGTCTGCGCCGGCGGTTCCCCAATGAAGTATACCACGTAGAAGGTGAAACCATCCGGTTATCCAAAGAAAATACCTTTATCGGTCACCATATTCTTACCCCCAAACGCGGGGTAGCTGTACATATCAATGCCTTTAATTTCCCAATATGGGGGATGCTGGAGAAAATTGGCTGCAATCTGATGGCAGGTGTACCGGCTGTTGTGAAACCCTCCGAACAAACCTCTTTCCTGACAGAGGCCATGGTGCGCGACATCATTGCCTCCGGTATTCTGCCGGAAGGTGCGCTGCAACTGGTGTCAGGAACAGGCCGGGGGATACTGGATTTTGTAGACAGTCAGGATGTAGTCACATTTACAGGTTCTGCCTCCACCGGCCGGAAATTGCGCACCCTGCCATCTATCGTGGAAAATTCCGTCCCGTTCACTGTGGAAGCAGACTCCCTGAATGCAGCTATACTGGGCCAGGATGCTATTCCGGGCACACCGGAATTCGACATATTTATTAAAGAGTGTCGCAGGGAAATGGTCACCAAAGCAGGTCAGAAATGTACCGCCATTCGGCGCATCATCGTGCCTGCCGGTATGTTGGACGAGGTGCAAAGTGCACTGGCAAAGGCGCTGGCACAGACCACTGTGGGCGATCCGTCCGTAGAAGGCGTGCGAATGGGCGCTCTGATAAACCGCCTGCAACTCGGGCGTGTCAGGGAACACCTCGATTTGTTACTTCAGGAATCAAGTATTGCCTATGGCGACCTGGAAAAATTTGAAGTGGTAGGAGCCAAACGCGAAGCCGGGGCATTTTTGCCGCCGGTTCTGCTGCGAAATGAAAATCCGTTTGCCCGTACGCTCACGCATGAAACCGAATGCTTTGGGCCGATTTCAACCATCATGCCTTACGAAACCATGGATCAGGCCATTGAATTGGCCAATATGGGTAAGGGCTCTCTGGTATCTACTATTTGTACTTACGACCCATCGGTGATGCGGGAATATGTATTGGAAGCTGGCGCTTTCCACGGTCGGATCCATGTTTTGAACAGAAGCTCTGCAAAGGAAAGCACGGGCCATGGATCACCACTTGCTACCCTCGTGCACGGCGGACCCGGTCGGGCCGGTGGTGGTGAAGAAATGGGAGGTATGCGCGGGGTATTGCACTATATGCAACGTACGGCCATACAAGGTAATCCAACGGATATTACCGCCATAACCAGGCAATATCAACCGGGCGGACATCAGACGGAAACGCCGGTGCATCCGTTCAAAAAGTATTTTGAAGATCTGTTTGTGGGTGAAACCCTGGTTACAGCCAAACACACCGTTTCAGAGGCGGATATTCACAATTTCGCCAATGTAAGCGGCGATAATTTTTATGCACACATGGATGCCACCTCCCTGGAAGGTACACCCTTCACCGGCCGGGTGGCACATGGGTACTTCGTGTTGTCGAAGGCAGCCGGTTTGTTCGTAGATGCCAAGAAAGGGCCGGTACTGCTCAATTATGGTCTGGATGAATGTCGCTTTACCAAACCGGTGTATCCTGGTATGACCATTGGAGTGAAATTAACAGTGAAAGAGAAAATTGAACAGGAAACCGTCCCCCCCCCTTTAGGGGCCGGGGGAACAGGGGCCGGGGGAACAGGGACCGGGGTGACCGGAGTGGCTGCTATTCCCAGAGGCATTGTCAAATGGCTGGTGGACGTATACGATGAAACGGGAGAAACCGTGGCTATTGCCACCATTTTAACCATGGTGGCAAAAAGGGAAGGGTAGGGGCTTGTATTTCTCTGTTAATTCCCTTACCTTTATATAACTGGCAGCAAACCAGGTTGCGGTTTGCTGTCTGTTATTCAAAAAACCACGCGAAACATGACTTCATTAAACCATTCGCCACCAGGCGCCTGCTGCTGCATTCCTCCGGTATCAAAACTTTTTTGAAATTTTTACTGCAAAATGTTTGGAAGAAAAACATTTTGTTTATTTTTGTGTCTCAATTTGATACAAAAACAAGTATAAACCTCATCTAAAACTTTGAAAACCAAGAACAACGCTGCGGCTAACAAATCCTCCAAACAACAAGATCCCTTATCTCCAAATCCAACCAACCATAACTTAAACAACATGGCAGACGATAGAGAACAACGACTTAAAACCCTACAAAGTACCATTGACCGGCTTGACAAAACCTATGGTCGTGGTACCATCATGCGCCTGGGCGATAAGCAGGCGGTAGAAGTGGAAGCTATTTCCACCGGATCCCTGGGCCTGGATATTGCGCTGGGTTGCAACGGTCTTCCCAAAGGGCGTATCATTGAAATTTATGGTCCCGAGTCTTCGGGAAAAACCACTCTGGCCATTCACGCCATTGCAGAATGTCAGAAAAAAGGCGGCATAGCGGCTATCATTGACGCAGAGCACGCGTTTGACCGCTTTTATGCGGAATCGCTGGGTGTAGATGTCAATAACCTGCTGTTTTCCCAGCCAGATAATGGTGAACAGGCCCTTGAAATTGCAGAAAACCTGATTCGTTCCGGTGCAGTGGATATTCTGGTGGTCGACTCCGTTGCGGCCCTTGTACCACGCTCCGAGATTGAGGGTGAGATGGGCGACTCCAAAATGGGATTGCAGGCACGACTGATGAGCCAGGCCATGCGTAAATTAACAGCCAATATTGGTCGCACCGGCTGTTGCTGCATTTTTATCAATCAATTGCGTGAAAAAATTGGTGTGATGTTCGGT
>DLXL01000278.1:8252-8904 GCA_003448025.1 Saprospirales bacterium
AAAAATTGGTGTGATGTTCGGTAACCCGGAAACCACTACCGGTGGTAACGCCCTGAAATTCTATGCTTCTGTCCGTTTGGATATACGCAAAAGCGGCGCTGCCATGAAAGACAAAGACGGCAACGTAGTGGGCAATCAGGTGAAAGTAAAAGTGGTCAAAAATAAACTTGCACCACCTTTCCGGGTAGCTACCTTCGATATTGTCTTTGGTGAAGGTATCTCTAAAGCCGGAGAGATCATTGATCTGGGTTCCGAGTACGATATCATTCAAAAAAGTGGCGCCTGGTATGCCTACAATGGGGCCAAGATTGCCCAGGGCCGGGATGCAGCCAAACAATTCCTGTTGGATAATCCGGAAGTAGCTGCTGAAATGGAGGTAAAAATCAAGGAAAAGCTGGCAGCTGGTGTATCCGCTAAACCTGCCGCATCCGCCAAGTTTGTGGATGATGACGATGATAACGACGAATAAACAGTCATTACCTGACATAAAAATAACAAGAGCTGGTCCGATCTTCGGATTGGCTCTTGTTATCTAATCGGTGCTTGGAGTGATTTCGAGCCATTCACTATTGAACGCTATCACATCTAAAGGTGTTTCACAGCTTTTGTGTAAAGTGATTCCTTTCTGATTAGGGGATATTTTCGGAATTTC
>DLXL01000278.1:9036-12071 GCA_003448025.1 Saprospirales bacterium
TAGGGGATATTTTCGGAATTTCGCGCCCTTATTTCAAATGACTATGGCGGTTAAAAAACAGCAACAAGTGATTGAGGAAACTGATCTGGTGGATCCCCGGCATATTGTCATCAAAGGGGCACGCACGAATAACCTCAGGAATGTGGATTTACGCATTCCCAAGAACCAATTAGTGGTGGTAACAGGCGTTTCCGGATCTGGCAAATCCAGTATCACCATGGATACCCTTTATGCAGAAGGGCAACGCAGGTATGTGGAAAGCCTTTCGAGCTATGCCAGGCAGTTTTTGGGCCGAATGAAGAAACCCGATGTGGATTATATACGTGGGATTTGCCCTGCTATAGCTATAGAACAACGGGTAACCACCGGGAATGCCCGCAGTACTGTGGGAAGTATGACAGAGGTTTATGAATTCCTCAGATTGCTATTTGCCCGGATAGGGAAGTTTTATTCACCTATATCAGGACAAATCGTTCAAAAACATGAGGTTTCTGATGTCATAGATTATTTGAAAAAACTCCCGGATGGAAGCAGAGCACTCATCCTAATGCCATTTCCTAAGAAATATCAGGAACGGAGTCTGGAACAAGAGCTTAACCTTTTACTGCAAAAAGGATATACCAGGGTGCAATCCGGGGACGAAACCTTGAATATCCAGGATATCCTGGAAGGTGTAGATACCAGATTCAATTTGAAACGGGCCGCTTATTTGTTTAATGAAGACCCGCTACACATTCTGATTGATCGCCTGGTGTTGTCTGCCAGTCTGGAAGAATCCGACTGGATGCGTCTGGCTGATTCTATCAACACTTCCTTTTATGAAAGTGAAGGTGAGTGCCACGTGGCAGTCCGGCAGGAAAATGGCTCCTACATGCATCAATCCTTCAACAACCGCTTTGAATTGGATGGCATGAGCTTTCCGGAGCCAACTCCCCAACTTTTTAACTATAACAATCCTTATGGCGCCTGCCCAACTTGTGAAGGTTATGGCAGGGTTTTGGGCATTGACCGGGATAAAGTAGTGCCCGATAAAACAAAATCTGTATATGAAGGAGCAATTGCCGTTTGGAAAGGAGAGAAGTATGGGGAACAACTCAATCAATTAATTCTGCACGCCCATTATTTTGATTTTCCGGTTCATACTCCCTACGAAGCGCTTACAAAAGCAGAACAAAAGTTGCTTTGGACCGGAAACCAGTATTTTGAAGGTATTGATGCTTTCTTTAAACAACTGGAAAGTCAAACTTATAAAATACAGAACCGTGTAACCCTGGCCAGATACCGTGGAAAAACCACTTGTAATACTTGTGATGGCGGTCGCTTGCGTCAGGAAGCGTTGTGCGTTAAGATCGCAGGAAAAAACATTTCTGACTTAACGAGCATTCCACTGGATGAGGTTTTAGCCTATTTTCAAACACTAGAAGTGCAGCTGAGTGATCATGATAAACAGGTGTCCAAACGCTTGTTGCTTGAAATCAACAACCGACTCAAATTCATGGTAGAATTGGGTTTGGGATATCTTACGCTTGATCGTATTTCCAGCACGCTTTCAGGCGGTGAAACCCAGCGTATACACCTAACCCGAACCCTGGGTTCAAATCTCACGGCATCCATGTATCTTCTGGACGAACCATCCGTTGGGTTGCACCCCCGTGATACCGGCCGATTAGTTAAAGTGCTGAAAGATTTGCGGGATTTGGGTAATACAGTTGTAGTGGTGGAACACGAGGAAGCGGTAATTGAAAATGCAGATTATCTGGTAGATATGGGCCCCGAAGCCGGAGTACACGGAGGACATGTTGTTTACGCCGGTCCTTATACGGAAATTGCCAAAGCGGCCCCAGAAAGTCTGACAACCAAATATATGACGGGCGTTTTAGGTATTGAAACGCCCAAAAGCCGCAGACCAGCCAAAGAGTTTCTGCATTTGAAAGGCGCCCGGCAACATAACCTGAAAAATGTGAACGTTCAAATTCCCTTGCATTGCCTCACCGTAGTAAGCGGCGTCAGTGGAAGTGGGAAAACCACACTGGTGCGGGATATATTTTATCCGGCAGTTTCACAACACTTGCCAGAAAATGCCGGTAAACAGCCAGGTCTTTTTGACGGACTGGAGGGTAATGTGAAAAAGGTGACCAGAGTTGAATTCATTAACCAAAGTCCAATCGGTAAAAGTAGCCGTTCAAACCCGGTTACATACGTAAAAGCATATGACTATATCAGGGATTTGTTTGCCAAACAACAATTATCCAAAATCAGAGGTTTCCAGGCTAAACACTTCAGTTTCAATGTGGAGGGCGGCCGCTGTGAGGCCTGCAAGGGAGAAGGCGAACAGATCGTGGAGATGCAGTTTCTGGCTGATGTACATCTGGAATGTGAGGAGTGTAAAGGTCGCCGTTTCCGGCAGGAGGTCCTGGATGTCCAATATCAGGGGAAAAACATCTTTGAAGTGTTAAACATGAGTGTGGAAGAATCGCTTCAGTTTTTCAAAGGCCAAAAAGAGATTATTGATCGCATTCAACCTCTGATGGATGTTGGGCTGGGATACGTTCACCTTGGACAATCTTCCTCAACCTTGTCTGGTGGAGAGGCGCAAAGGGTGAAACTGGCATCATTTTTAATTAAGGAAAATTCCGGCGGCCACATTTTTTTCATCTTTGATGAACCAACAACCGGACTCCATTTTCATGATATCCAAAAACTATTGCATGCCATTCAGGCACTCGTAGAACGAGGCCATAGCGTATTGGTAGTGGAACATAACATGGAAGTCATCAAATCAGCAGATTGGATTATCGACCTTGGGCCCGAAGGCGGCAAAGATGGTGGCAATCTGGTGTTTGAAGGAACACCGGAGGATTTGGTGAAAGTTAAAGAAAGCTATACCGGTAAGTATCTCCAACCTAAGTTATAAGGCACTAGGGGAACACGAAGGCACAAAGACGCGAAGGCACAAAGTTTTTGCAGCTTCGCTGCAAAGGAGGCACTAAATATCGGCTTTAAGCCGATATTTAGTGCCTTAGTGCCTTAGTGCC
>DLXL01000412.1:0-4954 GCA_003448025.1 Saprospirales bacterium
CAATCCACCGTATTCTACGGATTCATAAACCTGTTTTACTTCCTCTTTGCCATCAGCGAGGCCTAAGGTGTAAAGCATGGGGATGTAGTGATCTGTAGTTGGTACTGCAAGTTTGCCGGCCGATCCGATCTGCTCGTAGTTGGCCAGGGAAGCATAATCGCCGGTACTGATGCGGGATGCTACCCAGGTATCAAATTCTGTAGCCCAGTCGTAAGGCTTGTTGTCGCCCATCTGCAGTTTGGGTATACTCATGCGCAGGTTGTGCACGATATTGCCGCTGCCTATCACCAAAACACCCTTTTCGCGCAAGGCCCGGAGTTGCGCCGCCAAATCCAGATGATATTGCATGGGCTGATAGTAATCTATACTCATTTGAAACACCGGAATATTGGCTTCCGGGAACAGATGCACCAGGATAGTCCATGCGCCATGGTCCAGCCCCCACTCGTTGGTTTCGTGCAGTAAATGGCTAAGTAATGCAGCTTCTTTAGCTTTTTGCGGCGCGCCATTGGCCGGATATTGCATGTCAAACAACTCCTGCGGAAACCCGCCGAAATCGTGGATGGTCTTCTGCTTTTCGCTTACATTGACAAAACTGCCCCGCGTAAGCCAATGCGCTGAAACTACCATAATGGCAGAAGGTGTTTTACCCTCTTTTTTGAATTCAGCGCCTAATTGCTTCAAACTCCGGGTAAATGCATTGTCCTCCAATGCATTCATAGGACTCCCGTGACCCACAAATAGTGCAGGCATTTTTACTGTACTTGGCCCTTTTTCTACCAGTTTGGGAAAGTCTTGCAGTTTCATATTGCAGGTGGCTAATGGCAACATCGCCATCGCTTTCAGAAATTCCATCCGATCCATAAGTAAACGATGTTTTTGATGTTGCAAATATAAGTGTTGAAACACATAAAATGCAAAATGGTTAATTTTTTTTCTGCCAAAGTTAATCATGAAGATACCGATACCGCCGGCCAAATGTTAAAGTTTCACCCACTACGACAATTGTCGTAAAAAAATTTGGACTTACGACAATTGTCGTACACCTTTGTCGTTATAAACCTCATAAACACTATAAACCTCATAAACACTATAAACCTCATAAACCTCATAAACCTCATAAACCTACAAAATGTCTTTCCAACCCAGCGAAGCAGAACTCGAAATTTTACAAGTCTTGTGGGCCATCGAACCCGCCAGCGTGCGCAGCATCCATGAGCGCATTCTCGAATCCGGCAAAGACGTTGGCTATACCACCGTACTCAAACAGATCCAGCGCCTCACCGAAAAAGGCGCTTTGGACAAAGACGTGGTAGACGGCGTACACCTGTACCGCTCCCTGGTCAATGAAAAAGACGTCAAACAAGAGCTGGCAGGCAAAGTCATGCGCACTGCCTTCGGAGGCTCGGCCCTGCAAATGATGATGCACGCCCTGGGACAGGAAAAGCCGGACGCCGCCGAACTCGAAGAGCTCAAAAAATGGCTCGATCAGCAAATGAAAAAGTAACCCTTCAAACATCGGCGGCTAAACCCGCCGGTACGTCAAACCCATCAAACCCCTCAAACCCCTCAAACATCGGCGGCTAAACCCGCCGGTACGTCAAACCCATCAAACCCCTCAAACATCGGCGGCTAAACCCGCCGGTACGTCAAACCCTTCAAACCCATCAAACACCGGCGGCTAAACCCGCCGGTACGTCAAACCCTTCAAACGCTCCTCTCCATGCACCTGCAAACCTTGCTGCCGCTCATACAGGCTTTTGGTGTTACAGTAGTTCACTCCCTCTGGCAGATAGCACTCATATGGCTCGTGTTCAAATGTCTGGAATGGCGATGGAATAACCACCACCAACGGATTTACTGGCTGGCGCTGGGCGCCATGCTCATTGCCCTGGTGTGGTCTGCCTGGACCTTTATGGAAGCCTGGTCGCGATTTGAACCCGTGGCGCTCACTGATTTTTCGCTTTCAACCATCCTGGAAGCACAAAACATAAATACGCCAGCGGCCTGGACGGCACAGGAACAGGAGATAAGTCTGTGGATCAGGCTGCAAACATGGATCGAAGCGCATGCGGGCGCAATTGGCTGGGCATGGTTGTTTTGTACCCTTTTGCTTTGGATCAGACTGGCCGGCGGTTGGTATATGGCCCAGCGCATCCGCCACCGCCAGGTAACCCTTGTGCCGGAGCGTTTCCAACAGCTTTGCCAGGAGTGGACCCAAAAGTTGCACATACGCAGCAAGGTGCAATTCCTGGAATCCGGTCTGATCACCGAACCCCTTACCCTGGGTTTCTGGAAACCCGTAGTGCTTTTCCCCGCAGGCATGATCCTGCAGCTGTCTACCGCCCAGGTGGAAGCCCTGCTATTGCATGAACTGGCGCACATACGCCGCCACGATTATCTGATAAACCTCTTTCAACTTTGTCTGGAAGTGTGCTTTTTCTACCACCCTTTGTTTTGGCTCCTCTCCAGGGAAGCGCGCGCCCGCCGGGAGTTCTGCTGCGACGAATTGGTAGTGAAACACGGTTCCGACCCTTTGCTATATGCCAGGACGCTGACTGATTTGCAAAGTGCTAACCTTCAACTTCAAACGCAATTTGTCATGAACGCAACTGGAAAAAGTCGTTTCACCGAACGCATTCTTCATATCGCCGGCATTACCCCCAAACGTTCTGCCCGCCCCAATCTATGGATCGCACTGCTGCTGCCCCTGGCCGTATGCCTCTCCTCCTGGTGGCCTGCCGATGCTGAAACCATGAATACTGAAAACATTGATTTCCCGTCTTACAGTCTGGCACAGGATTCCCTGCCGCCGCGCAATGCCAAAAAACAAAATCCGGCTCCTACAGCCACTCCAGCCCCTGCCTCCGGTGTAGGCGCCGTGGCAGATAAACTTGCAGAACAAAACCCGGATGCCAAACGGGTAAGCATCAACCTGGAACCTGAAAAACAGGAAAATGTGGCCATTGAAGTGGTCAAAATGAATGTGTTGTACATCGGGGTGGATAACCCGCTGCGCATTGCTGCCGCCGGGGTTCCTGCTGAAGAACTACAGGTTGAACTCATCGGCAATGGAAGTATCAGCGGCTCAGGTGGTGAATATATTGCCACAGTAACTACTCCCGGCCAGGTCACCGTGCGGGTTTCGCGCCGCACAGGCTCCGAAACCAAATTCGTGGTTGACCAAAAATATCGGGTAAAACGAATTCCAGATCCAACACCACGACTGGATAACCGATTTAAAAGTAGCGCAATATCCCTTGAAAACCTCCAGCAATCTAAAGGTATTGGAGTTTTGCTGGATAATTTTGACTTCGATGCCATTTGTGAGGTGGTGGGATACACCGCTACCTATCTGAAAAAAGAGTCTGATCCCATTACCTACGATAATAAAGGTGGGGATTTCAACCAACCAATTGAAGCACTCATTAAAACTGCTCAAGCTGGCGATGCCTTTTTCTTTGATGATATCTGGATCAAATGCCCTGGCGACACCAGCCCAAGAAACCTCGGAGGCCTGGCCTTCAAAATCCGATAGAAGGCAAGAAGTGTAACCTCAAAGGCACAAAGGCGCGAAGGCGCGAAGTTTCTGGCCTGCGGCCAGAGGAAAATAAAAAAGGGGGATTTGGCTGATGCCAAATCCCCCTCATGTATACATCATGGCCTTCGGCCATCCCCCTTCGCGCCTTCGTGCCTTTGTGCCTTCGTGTTACCCTTTGCGCCTTGTCCCAAAAGTAGTACTCAGCATTAATGCAGCATTCAATCGGGTAAAATCCCACAGATTGGTATCCGGGAAGATCGAAGAGATAGACAAACCTAAATAAACAGGTTTGAATACAATACCCGCCTGAATACCGAGTTCTGGCAGTAGAATTGGGTTTTTAGCCTCAATATTCTGAATATGGGCTAAATCACTGGGATTAATGGAAAAGGACACATTTGCTTTGGTATAATTCAGTCTGGAAAAACGGAGGGCTACTGCAGCATGAAAAAACTCACTTTGATAGGCAAACCCTGGCTGAACAAACCAACGTTGGATACTTAATTCGGCGCTGTTGTTCATTTCATAATTACTGAACAGGTTGCCATTGCCCCAGCCTGCTGTAATACTTCCCACTCCTTTTTTATACGTTTCATAAAAACCTATAGCCGCTTCGCCAAAATAATAATCCGTCCCGTTCATTGTTTGCTGCCGAACCTCTTTATTCCTTGCATGGAAGTAATTACCCAGAATCAGTACCTGCTTAAATGGGCTGTATGCCAACTGAACATCCAAAGAGTTCGTTGCGTGCCCGTAGCCGAGGCCCATGCTGACCTCTCCCCTTTTTCTGATGGTCGGGATGTTCAGGGAATTGGGGGCGTAATTATAATTCTGCCCGGATAACGAGGTACATATCCAGCAATAAAGAAGTAAAAGTATTGCAAGCTGTTTTTTCATGGTTTATCGCTTTAAATACATCCTAAAATCAATCTTTTGTTTTACCGCCAGCTTTTTTCTGCTTTTTGCCAAGCTCATGCAAGTCTAAGCTCAAGCCTACACCAAAATTTGAGCCATCGAAGTTGTATTCCAGTGCACGTGGCGCTGGCAATACCACCAAATGTGCAGAAATGGTAACTGGGTTAATGCGTATCCCCATATTTCCGCCAAATTCCGGAAATATGAATGGCGAATCATTTTCCAAACCCTGTATTACCGCTATATCCTCTGGCTCAATGCGGTAATCAATATTGCCGCTGGGAAAATTGATCAAAATAAGCCGCATACCCATCCCTATCCGGAACCAATCATTTTTAAAGGTAAAGCTTGGTTGAACAAACCACCGGTTATGATTGATTTTGGCAATGCGTTGTATGCCATAATCATTGCGCGCCCGCCCAATCCCACCTCCCGCATAAATGGCGCATGTGCCAAATGACAAAGGAAAATATCCTCCTGCAGCGGCCTCCACTAAAT
>DLXL01000412.1:5133-5329 GCA_003448025.1 Saprospirales bacterium
TGGTAGTTCCTCCAAAGAAGTTTGGATCCTGAAATCTGGAGCGATTTCGATAATAATTCATCATTATCGTACCATTTTTCACCGGACTCCAGGAGGCATGAAAGTCACCTCCCACAGTAGTTGGGTCGCCAGTAATGGAAGCGGAAACCATTGCCTCACCTTTTTTTCCCAGGTAAGGTGTTTGTTTCAAGCACTC
>DLXL01000569.1 GCA_003448025.1 Saprospirales bacterium
ATAACCAATTGAAATAGTACCAGTTATCCATTTGATATTCCATTTCGGTCTGACCTTTTTTGCGCGGATGAATCCATAGGGCGCCCATATTCCAGTAAACCCTGGAGGTAATGATTTCGCCAATCGCTCCGTTTTGTAATCTGTCGATCCATTGACGGTAAACATTTTGATAATGGCGTTGCAGGCCAACTACAACGTTCAGTTTTTTGCGTTTGGCCTCCTCGGCTGCAGCTAGTACCCGGCGAATGCCCGGCCCGTCTACTGCTACCGGTTTTTCCATAAAAATTTGTTTGCCACGTTTCACAGCCTCCTCAAAGTGTGCTGGCCTGAATCCGGGTGGAGTGGTCAAAATAACCACGTCAGCCAGGGCAATCGCTTTTTTATAGGCATCAAATCCTGTAAACTTGTTGGCTTCAGGTACATCTACTTTGTGTTTAACGGTGCCTTCCACCCCTACAATATCTTGAAGGTCTTCGGCTGTAATATGTTTATAGGCCTCATCAATTTTGGACCTGAAGGCATCGGCCATGGCCACAAGTTTTACGTTGTGTTTGGTCAGCAGGGCCTGCACTGCAGCCCCTGTTCCGCGCCCACCGCAGCCAATTAGGGCTATTTTGATGGTGTCGTCCACCAAACTCTGTGCAGCCTGGGCTAATGGTAGACCACTAAGCATGGCGCCACCGGTAAGGATGGTGCCGGTTTTTAAAAAATCGCGTCGGGTTTTGTTGAATTTAGACATGGTAGAAAAAGTTATGGAGGCAGGATGGGGCGCTTAACAATGCTTGCTTTCAGGGCGAAGGTAAATGTTGGATTTATCTTTTCAATTCCGGAAACAGAGATAGTTTTGGCAAGTAATTTGCCTTTTCAAAAAAAACTGATTCTTGTATGAAACGAAAAATCCTTCTTGCTTTAGCTGCTTTTCTTCAGCTTACTCTGCTCCAAGCTCAAACCCCCAAGGAAAACCTGGAAAAAGCGGTGGAGAACTACAACGGAACCAGGGCTTTTCAGGATGGTCTTAATGTAAAAACGCTCACGGATGCCGACGTAGCCGTAGTTAAAAACCGAATGGATCAAGGGCTGGCACTCCTGGATAAAGTGATGCTGGAGGGCAATGCAGATCAAATAAAAGTGGCCAGGTACTTCAAAGCAAATTTCAGATACGTATATCTGTTCACCCTGGGTATGCAAGGGAAAAATGCGGAAGCGTATGAACTGAACAAATTGATTGAACCGGACATGCTCAAATTCGTGGAATCGGATTTTCCGCTATCCTACGAATTTTTTGAAAAAAAATACACCATTAAGTGGGATAATTTTTCAACAACCCAGGCAGAATACCTCACGGGAATAGGTGAAATTTGTTTCAATCTGGGCAAAACCCAGGATGCAGTCAGATTTTCCAAATTGGCACTCGCACACTCCGGAGTTTCGCCCTACCTGAAATATATTGCCGTTAATAAAATCCTGGACGCCTATAAAAAGGATAATAAAGTGGTGTCCAGAACAGAATATCTGGATTACCTCGTGGCTTCCATTCAATTGTATGATCAATTGGATATACCCACCAAACAAATCGTAAAAGACAATAATTATCCCTCCACACTCAAGGGGTCTCAGGCGCTGAAAGAAACATTCGAAACCGACAATAACGCTGCCAATCACGCCAGAATGGCTACCGTGGCGCCTATATCCGCGAAATACGACAATTCAAAACTACTGGCGCTTGACATGTTTGACTACTGCTACCGCAATAACTATAACGGAACAGAAGCCTTTCATCAATCGGCCCTGGATTTTGCCAAAGAACAATTCCCGTCAGCCACAGCCACCACCCGACCAGTTTTCCAAAATCTGGGCGATAAGGCACTGGCGCCTCTTGTCGCTAAAATATATGTCACCGATTGTGAAAAGTTCCGCCAGTACGCTGCAGATTATCAGTCGCTTGGCATGGCCAGCAAAGGCCTTGAACTGGAAAAGAAATACACCGCCTGTGTAAAAAAACGTGAGGATGACAATCGCCGTCGTGAAGCGGAGCAAAAACGTGCTGCGCGCCGTGCCAACCGACGTTTCAATATGTATCTGGGTTTGGATGTTATTCCATTGCTTACCAAGCTCGAAAAAATGGATTTTGGCGGTCACCTGGATCTCAGAGGGCGAAGGGTAGCCCACTCTTTTGGCTTTTCTGTGGTTAACCTCCGAAAGGACTACAACTCCAGCCGGACTCAGTGGGATGGGAACCGTTATTTCTATACCTTTAAGGTTTTTGGAAAACAATCTGATTCTCCCGGCTACAGTGGATTGTATTTTGGCTACGCCGATAAAACGTTCGAAACCTTGCTTTCCGTGAATGCTACCGCCGCAGATGGAACATCGCGCAATCTGGATCTTACACCCGTAGACAAACAGTTTGAGCTTATGTGGAACAGCGGCATGCAGGCTCTGGGAAAACCATTTGGTATTGACTTCTGGTTTGGCATAGGCGCCTCCTATAACCAGCTTTCTTTCAAAGAACTGGATTCAGCGGAAGGCTATACGTTTACCAACAACGATTTTTTT
>DLXL01000368.1 GCA_003448025.1 Saprospirales bacterium
TATTGTTTGGATCACTGGTTTATCGCATCATTGAGCATATTCCCTGGTTCGATGCCTATTACATGAGTTTGGTATCCTTGTCTACAGTCGGGTTTGGAGAGGTTATTCCCTTGAGCTTTGAAGGGCGCTTGTTTACTTCCTTTCTAATCATATTTAACATTGGCTTTTTTGCCTACGCCATTTCAACCATTACAAGTATTCTGACAGATGCTGATATTCACGCCTTTATCCAGGATTTCAAGATGATGGAGCGCATTAAAAAATTACAAGGCCATACCATTGTCTGTGGATTTGGTCGGCATGCAACCGAGGTTTGCAAAGAACTGGCTAAAGAAAAACTTTTGTTTGTGGTCATTGAGTCAGACGAAAAAAAGCTGGAAATACTACGTAATGAAACCGGCTATCTTTTCCTCAGAGGCGATGCTACAAACGATGATGTACTACTGGAGGCAGGGATTGCCAAAGCAGCATCAATTGTAGTGACGCTTCCCATAGATGCCAATAATGTCTTTGTCGTGATGTCGGCCCGACAATTAAACCCGGGGATTAAAATTATTAGTCGCCTGAACTACGCCTTCGATGAAACGAAACTTCGTCGTGCCGGCGCCGACCATGTAGTGATGCCTGAGCGCATTGGCGGTTTTTACATGGCTACCTTGATCAATAAGCCTGATTTGGTGGAATTTTTCAATCTGATCTCCAATATGGGTACGAGTCGGGTTGTATTTGAGGAGATACCGGTAGATCAATTAAAGCAAGAGTTTCAAATGCGATCAATCGCAGAAGGTGGATTACTGGATGTAACCCAATTGCCTGTTATAGCACTGCGTCACGCCGACGGCCGTTATGAACTGAATCCAGGGATACATACAGTGTTGTTGCCAGATATGCACATTGTACTTTTAGGTGATATGGAGCAGATTCAGCATTACAGGAATTTGGCAATGGATGGAATAGATACGCCATGATTAAAAGTCTGTTGCTTTTTTTATAAATTTTTATTTTTGCATGTTCGATTACATCAAAATAAAAAAAACATGAAAAAACAACTGGTTGCAACAATCGTAGGTGGCCTGATCCTGTTTATCTGGCAATTTCTTTCCTGGTCTTTACTTCCGATACATCAATCTGAATTTGGGTATACCCCTAATCAGGATAAAATTATGGAGGTGCTTAACCAAAACCTGACGGAGGAAGGAACGTATATGGTTCCCGGAGTTCCCCCGGGTTCCAGTCAGGAACAGGCACAGGCTGCTATGGATGCCGGCGCCGGCAAACCCTGGGCCAGCATCAGCTATCACAAATCCATGAATACAGCCATGGGAATGAATATGTTCCGGGGTTTTGCAGTAGATCTGGTGGCCATGTTTCTGCTTGTTTGGATGCTAATGAAGTTTGCAAATTTGTCCATGGGAACCTCTATTCAGGCATCCGTTGCTGTGGGTATCATTGGCTATCTCACAATTCCATATCTGAATAGTATCTGGTTCGAAACTAGCTCTATAGGTTATCTGGTGGATGCCCTGGTGCAATGGGGCCTGGTTGGGGTTTGGTTGGGCTGGTATTTGCCCAGAAATTGATTCACCGAAATCACCGCGAAGTACGCTAAGTACGCGAATAGAGATTTTTGCGCCCTTAGCGTACTTAGCGGTGAACCTCCGCCTGAAATATACTCAACCTGATTCCAGAATAATGACTCGGTAAAGCAGACAAATCGCTGGGGGTTACAACACCCAGGAATTGAAACCCGTTTCGTTCATAAATCTCCTTGAGTTTCAGGTTTTCAGCCCAGGTGTCCAGTCTTACATAGGTCTTCCCCATGGCTTTTCCATGCTCTTTTGACCATTTCAGGATGGCGCCCACAAAGTTGCGACCTCTGAAATCGGAGTGGGTTACAATCCTATGCAGGTAAACAGATGGATCCCGGTCTTTGTCGCCCCAAATGGCAGGGTCCTGATAGGCTACCACAAACACGCAGGCTACCTGACCATCCAGTTCGATTTTCCATTGACGACCCTCTGCAATTTCCTGTGCCACCATTTCCCGGTCAAAAGGCAACCAGTGCATATTGGATACTGCTTTTTGATGAGCGATGGCCATGTCGTACAACTGAAAGATCTTGTCCAGATCTTCGATGGTGCTGGGTAAAAAAGTCATATTATCTTTGATAATCACTTAGATAGGCAGGTAAAGGAACGTTAGGGATGCCAGATTCATCTGCTTCGGGCGGTAATGCGCTGACACGCAGGGGAATGACACCGGCCCAAACTTCGAGTTGCATGTCTTCCGGATCGTCGCCCACGCCATGTGTCCTGAATTTGACGGATGCATCCTGGATGTCTACGGCGATAAACATGGTTTTTTTCATGTCGCTCGCACTGGGTTTGCGGGCATCTGCCCAACGTCCCGGAACAACGTGTTCGGTGAAGCGCTCTGCAGCCATCCAGCGCTCTTCTTCGCTTTCCACCAACCTTGTCACGCCAAATGCCACTACAGAACGGTAGTTCATGGAGTGATTAAACACTGAGCGGGCCAGCACCAGGCCATCCAGCAAGGTTACGCTCACGCAAACCGGAATTCCTTTAGCCATTTCCATGAAAAAATGGCTTCCCACCGAACCATGCAGGTAAAGCGTATTGTCTACCCTGCAATATCCGGTGGGAATAATAATGGGCTGTGCCTCCCGCTGAAATGCCACTTGACAGACCAGCCCTTCGTCCAGAATGGCATTGCGCATAGCCGGATCAAAATCATAACGTTTTGGATAATACCGGCTTCCTTCCGTTCGATGTTGTTTTGTTTTCATAGCTATTTAAGTTGAACCGCTACGCGGTTTTTAATGGCACAAAAATAAAAGTTGTCCGGACTACTTAAATCGCCCGGTCTTTAAATATTAGGTAGTCCACTTAATGAAAAGAATTACTTTTGTGACACTTAAACACTTAAACACCTGTCGCACGACTAAAAGGTTTGTA
>DLXL01000123.1:0-396 GCA_003448025.1 Saprospirales bacterium
AAACATCGCACCTTAAATGACTCTATTGGAATCCTTTTGAGATCCTATACTCGGGCTGTAAATATTCAAGAAAACAGAACTGGTGCTTTGTTTAGAGAGGAAACAAAGGCCAAAGATGGTTGGGAAAACTTCCATCTTTCAGTCACTCATCCCGACTATGGTAAATTATTAAATGACTGGGAGTTATATGGTATTCATTGCTTCCGATATATTCATTTTAACCCGGTAAAGGCCGGATTAGTTGATGAACCGGAAGATTGGCTTTATTCTTCATGTTTAGATTATTCCGGTGCTCGAAAAGGCACTTTGTGTAATCAGGTCCTTGCTAAGGATTTGCTTGGATTGAGTGATGCTTATTGACGGGGTGAGGACTAGTGACGGGGTGACTGCCAGTCA
>DLXL01000123.1:536-1227 GCA_003448025.1 Saprospirales bacterium
ACTCCACCCCGCCACTAGTCCTCCGGATTGCCCAATGCCCGCCGTTTCCACTTTGGGCCATGAAATTTCAGTTTCCGGATTTCTTCTGCAAAGAGTTCCTCCAGCTCAAACTCACTGTCGGTGAGGTAGTCCTCTCCGCTCAATCCGGGATATTGGGCTGGAAGGAAACGCTTTTGATCCTTGTCCCAATAGTGTTCAAAAATCAGTTTGCGACTGAAAATGGTTCTGCCGGAATGAATGCCCATATCGTCGCCGGCGAGTACGCGGTACACCAAAGTAGCTTCGATTTTTTCCGGAGAAATCAACCGGAATCGTGTGTTGACAAATTGATGCGCGGTAGATCCCAATAACCATTTCCCTTCTGATTCAAGCAGCACCAGCACGCAATAAAGACTATCGTTAATGCTTTGATATAAGTTCAGGATTTCAGATCCATATCCGCTCCCCCAGCCGTAATCATAGGTGAGGAGCATGCCGGTTTTTGAATCTATTCGGGGTGACTTATCGCCATGGAAAAAGTTGAGGGATGTTTCACCCATACACGCCCAGACCTGCTGCCGCCGGTCGAAACAAACAATAGTTCCTGTTTCCAGGGTGTCAAACCAAAGCGCCAGTTCCGGTTCAGGGTCGGCATCCAGGTTGCCTTGAAGTACGCGCACAGGCTGGCTTGGGAAGGTGTTGCCAAACACTT
>DLXL01000123.1:1349-4202 GCA_003448025.1 Saprospirales bacterium
GAAGTACGCGCACAGGCTGGCTAGGGAAGGTGTTGCCAAACACTTTTTCCCAAAGTGGCGGAGAGACTTTTTTACCGTTGTTTCTCAGAAAAGTATCAGCCTCGGCCGGGCTGAGCCATCGTGGCAGCAGTGACGATTGGTTTATCTGACTTTTACAAGGTATTGCAGGTAAAAGCCAGATAAACCAACCGAAAACAGACCATGATTTCAAGGCTGACAGAATTTTACAGATAGCTTTTTACAGCGTCCAGCGCCTCTTTCAACCCGCTGGCATCCGTACCTCCCGCTGTAGCAAAGCCTGGCTGGCCGCCGCCGCCGCCTTTGAGGAACTTCTGAGCAAGTTCCCGCACGATGGTTCCGGCGTTCAGGCCTTTTTCTTTCACCAGTGCATCGCTGATCTTGATGGTCAGCGATGGTTTGCCATCGGCAGAAACGGAGCCGAATGCTATGAAGGCGTTGCCTTTCTCGCGTTCCAGCTCTACGGCCAGGTTTTTCACGGCATTGGCATCCGACAGTGGCAACAGCTCTGCAAGGAAATTTACGCCGTTCAGCTCACTGAATTTAGCCCGTAACCCATCGCGCATGCCATTGGCTTGTTCCTGAATAAGACGCTCGATGGTTTTTTGCAGTTGCTTATTTTCCTCCTGCAGCGCCACAATGCCTTTGGTAAGGTCTTTAGCTTTCAAGACGTTTTTGATAGAAGCCATTTCCTGCTCCAGACCGGCCACGTATTGTTCGGCTCCTTTAGCCGTTACTGCTTCAATACGGCGCACGCCCGCAGCAATAGCTGTTTCAGTCGTAATCTTGAAATACCCAATCTGACCCGTGTTTTGCACGTGGCAGCCACCGCACAATTCGCGGGAATAGCCTGGATCGAAAGTGATCATGCGCACTTTTTCCCCATATTTTTCGCCAAACAGCATCATGGCGCCGGCATTTTGGGCTTCTTCTATGGCAATGCTGCGCTTTTCGTCGAGGGCAATGTTTTCGCGGATTTTCTGGTTCACAATACGCTCAATTTCAGCCAGTTCCTCCTCGGTTACTTTCTGGAAATGCTGGAAGTCGAAGCGCAGCGTGTCTTCATTCAGGAAGGAACCTTTCTGCTGTACGTGCGTACCCAGCACGGAGCGCAGGGCTGCGTGCAGCAGGTGAGTAGCGGAGTGGTTGGCTTCTGTGAGTCGGCGCTTGGTTTCGTCCACTTCACAGCGCACGGTTTCGTCGCCGATCTGCTCCGGCAAACGGTCAATGATATGATATACCAGGGTATTTTCTTTTTTGGTGTCCGTTACCCGGATGCGCTCCTGGCCGGTGCTTTCCGAACCAAAGATCATCCAGCCGGTATCACCTACCTGGCCGCCACCTTCCGGATAGAAGGGGGTTCGGTTGAGTACCAACTGGATCTGTTGCTGGTCTTTCACCTGCACCAGGCGGTATTTGACCACCTTGCTGCTGCGGGTTTCGAGTTGATCGTAACCCACAAATTCTACATCGGCCTCATCGCGCAGTACCAGCCAGTCGCCCACCTGTTTGGCGGCGTCTTTGCGTGAGCGGTCTTTTTGTTCCTGAAGTGCAGCCTTGAAGCCATCTTCATCCACCTGCCAGTTTTTCTCTTTGGCCAGCAAGGCGGTGAGGTCGTACGGGAAACCAAAGGTGTCGTACAACTCAAATGCCTGGGAGCCGCCGATGGTCTGGCCAGTTACGTCCAGGTTATCGAAGCGTTTGAGACCGGATTCCAGGGTGCGCAGGAAGCCTTTTTCTTCTTCCAGGATTACCTTGGACACAAAATCAATCTGTGCTTTCAGTTCCGGGAATACATCGCTGAATTCCTCGGCCAGGATGGGTGCCATGCGGTACATCACCGGCTCTTTCAGGTCGAGGAAAGAATAGTAATAACGTACGGCACGGCGCAGGATGCGGCGGATCACATAGCCGGCGCCGGTATTGCTGGGCATTTCGCCATCGGCAATGGCGAAGGATACAGCGCGCAGGTGGTCGGCTACTACGCGCATGGCAATGTCTGTTTTCAGTGAGGGGGCATTGCTGCCGGGGTAGGTGTCCAGGTATTGGTGCCCGGAAAGTTTACCCAGGAAATCGAACAATGGTTTCCAGAGGTCGGTGCCGTAGTTGGAGCCCACGCGCTGCACAGCCCTGCAAAGGCGTTCGAAACCCATACCGGTGTCTACGCTTTTGGCAGGCAGTTCTTCCAGCGATTTGTCCGCCTTGCGGTTGAACTGCATAAATACGTTGTTCCAGATCTCGATCACGTTAGGATCATCGGCGTTCACCAAGGTTCTGCCATCTACGCGGGCGCGTTCTTCATCGGAGCGCAGGTCTACATGGATCTCGGAGCAAGGGCCACAGGGCCCCTGGTCGCCCATTTCCCAGAAGTTTTCCTTTTTACCAAACTTCATGATGCGATCTTCCGGCAGCATGGTTTTCCATACATCGTATGCTTCCTGGTCAAAAGGCACTCCTTCCTCTTCATTTCCGCCAAAAACACTCACATACAAGCGGTCTTTGGGCAGTTTATATACCTCGGTGAGTAGCTCCCAACTCCACTCAAGCGCTTCTTTTTTAAAGTAGTCGCCAAACGACCAGTTGCCCAGCATTTCGAACATGGTGTGGTGGTAGCCATCCATGCCTACATCCTCCAGGTCGTTGTGCTTGCCGCTCACGCGCAGGCATTTCTGTGTATCCGCTACACGTTTTGACGGAGGCGTTTGGTTGCCGAGGAAAAAATCCTTCAGCGGCGCCATCCCGGAGGTGATAAACATCAGGGTTGGGTCGCTTTTGGCCACCATGGGAGCAGAAGGAATGATTTTATGGCCTTTGGATGCAAAAAAATCGAGGAAT
>DLXL01000624.1:0-1697 GCA_003448025.1 Saprospirales bacterium
TCCACGTTGATGTAACATCACTCCCAGCCCGTGTGTATTATGCAGTATTTTTCCAGGAGGTGATAAGCGTGATGTGTAAGGCGTTCATTATTGCAATCTGTCATTAATGAGGTTTGTATCCTTTCTTTTGTTATCCTTCATCTTTCATTTTGGGCCGTCTGCTTTGACGGCTCAAAATGAGGATGTTAATTGGATTTTTTCTGATCATCCTAATCCCCTGCTTGCGCTAAGCTGCCCGAATCCCATGCCCAACGCACGCTGGCGCGACGTTTGAACGCACTACTGTCTGGAAGACGGAAAAAGATAGAGATGTGTAAATTTATGCATGAAAGTGAATCAAGTTTCAGCTATTCAACTACTGGATTTATTGGGAGAGGACGAACTCATTTCGGTGAGTAAAGCCACGGGAGTAGATTACAAAGCGAAGAAGTTACCCGGCAAATTGGTTTTGCAGTTGCTTTTGTACGGTCTTTTATCAGGCAAAGAATTATCCTGGCGAGTGCTGGAAGTGCTGGCACAGAGTAGACGTTTTCAGTACCTGGCAGACCAGAGTGTTCGCTTTGAGACGGATCATAGTTCGCTGGCTGAAAGGGTATCGCACATTAAGTTGGAGTATTTCAAGACGATGTTTGAACGGGTTAGTGTTTTGCTCGAACAACGTTGTCCGCCCCAGGTATTATCTTCCTACAAGTTGGTTAGTTGTGATTCCACCTTTGTCAGCCTGGCAGCCTCGCTACTAAAAATGGGCGGTATGAACATCGGAGTACCCACACGAAAGAAGAAAGATCATCATCCTGTAGCGGTAAAATTCAGTGTGGGATTTAATGGGATAGGTATTAAGAATGCCCGATTTTATCATACTCCCGAACAAAAGAGCGACGATTTGTCACTTCGACAATTGATCAGGGAACAAAATTGGGAGGACTAGGAATTAGCGGTTTTTGATCGGGGTTTACAAAGTCGCGATGCCTTTGATGAATTCAGCGAAAAACACATCAAGTTCGTTACGCGCTTAAAAAGAGGCTCAAATGGAAGTATAAAATACAAAGAAGTAGGAAAAGCGACGGCTATAGCGCCTGAGGAGCCAATCATCACGGATTCATTAGTTATATGGCAAGACCTAAAAGTTTTGCTTTATGGCAAGACTAATCAACCTACCAAGGAAACCTACAGGCTTATCATTGCTACAATCATCGATAGCGAAGAAGACATATATTTCTTGTCAAACATCGATGGAAAAGAATTGGATTGTGAGCAGATTACTGAGGTGTATAAAAAACGGTGGCAAATAGAAGTGTTCTTTAAATTCCTGAAACAAGAGTTCAACTTCAAACATCTTCTATCGCGCAATGAAAACGGAATCCAGGTAGTCTTGTTCTCTACTCTTATAGCCGCTATGCTGGTCCTCGTGTATAAACAGGCAAACCAGATCGAGGGATATAAAATGGCCAAACTCCGTTTTATGAACGATCTAGAAGTAGAAATATTGAAAAAAACAGTCGAATTATGCCAAGGAAACCCACATTTGCTCGACTGCTTCACTATCTGGTAAGTCTTCCAGACAGTAGTGCGTTTGAACGTCGTGACATACTATCCCCACTGGCTTTGCCGACAACCAAAGTAGGGATTTTAGCGTTGCCCACTTGGGTGAATGTTTTTTACTGACGGGGTGACTGGCAGTCACCCCGTCAGTAAAA
>DLXL01000624.1:1813-5384 GCA_003448025.1 Saprospirales bacterium
GCCAGTCACCCCGTCAGTAAAAAACATTCACCCAAGCCTCCCCAACCCAAACGCCTGCACATCCATACTCGTAGGTTTGTCGGAAGCCATTTCAGACACGAGTTTGCCCGTAGCGGCGGCCATACTCAAACCCAGCATGGTAGCTTTGCACTAGCAGAAAAAACCAGATATTTGGCTGCCAACTCAATCATTCGGCTGGATATTTCCCTTGGTACGAACATAATTTTAACTGGTGGATTTATGCAAAATCAAAATACAACTTTAATATTTCATAAATTTTAACTAAAATATCCTATTCAGTCCTGCTTCGCGCAAGCGGTTTTTTTTCATCCAATACCAATCCGGTAAGACCCTATTATGGGCTTGAAATAATAGGGACTATCGGAAAATTCAGGCGCTACGCAAAGGCTTAGGGACATGTCTTCCCAGCATCGCCAATGCCAACCAACAATCACGCACCATAGTGACGATCGTCACCATTTTTGGTCCCTTTACACGTCAATTTTGTATCGTGTAAAGTCTCCTTTATTAAGCCTGCTGCTCTTTTTGCTGTCAAGCATTCCCTTGGTGCCAATAGACTGAAGGGTTTTACCCTCTTGTCTGCCGATAAAGTGTTGAAAGCAGTGCAAGGCTATACAAAAACAACAACCTAAAATATACCAATCATGTTCTACCCAATCAGGAATCTGTTTTTCGTTTTGCTGCTGCTCTCGAGCCAACTCCAGGCTCAGTCCACGCCTCTGACCGACACGCTTCAGGTCAACTCCATCCAGGCCAGCGTTCAGTCCAACGGCGCATTCTTTTTAGGTGGCACGAACGGACAATTTCTCGTCCCTGCCAGTGACGGCGCGACTTCTACCATTTCTTTGATGAAATCGGCAGGGCTTTGGCTGGCCGGCCGGGACTCTGCCGACAATCTCCATCTCTCGGCCCAACTGTACAACGAAAACGGGAAGACGGATTTTTACCCGGGTGTTCTTAGCCAGGACGGAATCCCGTACCCTGAGTTCAACTTAATTGCCGGGGTAACCCGAGATCAGGTGGAGGCACATAAAGTTAACCCTGGAGGCATGATACCAGCAATTTACGGCTGGCCTGGACGCGGGAATCAATTCTTTTCCAACTACTATAATTTTGACCTTCCATTTGACCTATATTCTCTGGCTGGTTTTTATGACAAATTTGGGGATGGGCAGTACGGCCCCAATAGTGGCGACTACCCTGTGCTCGAATTGCGTGGATGCCCACTCAAATACAATGCCGACGAAGCATTTTGGTTTCCTTTTCACGATGTTGGGGCGCACACCCAATCAGGTGGTGAACCCATGAATATGTCCGTCGAAACAGAATTTTTTGGTTTCAATTGTCAGGAAGGTTCGCCGGTAGACAGGGTGGTTTATGTACGGTACAAACTGATTAACCACAGTCCGATTCCGCTCTTTTCCAGTTATTTCGGCGTGTTTTTGGACTTTGAAATCGGAAATGGAGCAGATGATTTCATCGGCTGCAACCCGGCAAATCGAATGGTCTACGCCTACAACGGCGACGATCTGGATGAGGGTGGCTTTGAAAATACGCCCCCGGTAATGGCCGTAGACTTGCTCCGCGGCCCGCTAGACAGTGAAACAGGGGAAGAAATTAATGAATGGCATTTTGTCCCGGTGGATGATTCCAATCTCAATGACCCGGAACAATATTACCACTTGTTGGCAGGGCGCAAAACAGATGGCACTCCATTCCCAAACAACGGCCTGATGTACACGGGCGATCCGCTCAATCCTGCCCAATGGTCGGAAGTAAGTGATGGCAACACACCGGGCGAGCGAAAAGCAGTGGCCTCTTTTGGACCCTTTACTTTGCTGCCAGGTGCTGTGAACGAATTGATTTTAGGCTATTTCTGGGTGCGCAAAGGCCCCAACGGAAGCGTTTCGGAAAATCTTTCGGTATTGGCCGCCAATGACAATCATGTTCAAGGACTATATGATAACTGTTTCGAGTTGTTCGGCGGTTGTCCAATTGGGGTTTCCACGAACATGCCCGAATCGGATTTGCCCATTAGCGTTTACCCGAATCCTTTTACAGACTGGATTCAAGTGGAATGCAAGATATCCGAGATCCAATCCATTCTTTTGTACGATGCAACTGGTCGTTTGCTCAAAACCATTTCCGGAAATGACACAACCACTGTCAGCATCCAAATGGGCGACTTGAAGCCCGGAATGTACGGTCTGCAAGTCCGCAGCAAAGAGGGGCGCTCAGGGTACATATCTTTAATTCATCATTAAAAACCTGATTATACGCCATCTGATTTTCATCCTGTTTTTTAGAGCATGTTGGGGATGATATGGTGTATTATAAGTGTGTCACAAACAACAACATCTATATGAATCGATTAAAAAACAAAGTCGCTATCGTTACCGGTGCCGCTGGCGGTATGGGGGAGGCCATTGCCCGTTTGTTCGCACAGGAAGGCGCGCAGGTATTGGCTAGCGATATCCAGTTTGACAAGTTGAATACCTGGGTGCAGACATTTCAGCAAAGTAGTGCCGCCATCGAATGCCTTAGGCACGATGTTGCTTCCGAATCCGATTGGGAAAAAGTAGTAGAAGTAGCGCTCCAAAAGTTTGGGAAAATTGATATCCTCGTCAACAACGCCGGGGTCTATCAGCCCATGGAAACCACAGAGAGCACTTCCCTCGAACGATGGAACAAAATCCTGAATATTAACCTTACCAGTGCCTTTTTAGGCGCAAAAACCGCATTGCCCGCTCTTAAAAAATCGGGCAAAGCAGCCATTGTAAACATTTCTTCCATCGCCGGAATCGTGGGCGGGAACGGAGCGCCATACTCAGCCTCCAAGGCAGGAATGTTGCTTTTGACCAAAGACCAAGCCATTGAATTTGCCCCTTTCAATATCCGGGTGAATTCCATTCATCCCGGGGGCGTGATGACCCCTATGGTTGAGCCAATCCTTCCTACCGACCCGGCTATATTGGAAGGGATGATGAAGGCCATGTGTCCACTGGGTCGAATTGGCCAGGCCATCGAGATTGCACAGGGGGCATTGTTTCTTGCTTCAGACGAAGCATCCTACATAACCGGGGCCGAGTTGGTCATTGACGGGGGCTTAACGGCGCGGTAGTGGTAAGAGCAACAACAGGATTACGCCCGCTAGTGCGAAGCTGCCCGAATCCCAAGCCCAACTTGCGTTGGGCTTGGGGTTCGGGTAGCTTCTCGATAGCGGGGTAGGTTCAAGTGCAGTGCTTCGATTGAACTTTTGTGCTAAAAATCCGCCACTACGCCAAGCCGCAAACCGTTATGCCTCACCCTATAAAAAAAACGGAATCAAGAAAACCATAATTAAACCATTGACCATTTAGTAAGTCTAAAATTATGTAACTTTTAAAAAAAAAATCAACAAATGAGAAGAGTAATACTAAGCTGGACTTTAGCCATTTAAAAGCTTAAGAGCGTGTTCATAATTACTATTATTAATCAGTTGAATGAACTTTTTCTCTTCATTCTTTGCCGTGAGTATTTGATCCATGATGGTTTGATTTTAGAATTCGTA
>DLXL01000624.1:5611-6286 GCA_003448025.1 Saprospirales bacterium
CTCCAACATTCTAAAATCGCAGACTCTTAATTCTCCTACGGCGCTTTAAAACAAATCATAGAAGTAAATAAGTTACTGATTTAGAGCTTGTTCGGGATTTTCTGCAGAAGACAAAAACGAGGTCTTTTTTAGTCAGTTTTTGCGTTTTTCCCGCCCGGCAAGCCCAGGCGGACGGGGAAGGAGCATAGTGTGTACCACGTGACTGAAAAAAGGGGAAAAATGGCTGAAAAAGACCCCGTTTTGGGCTCGGCAAGAAAATCCCGAACAAGCTCTTAATCTTTGGTATTGATACCCTTAACCACTTATCCCGCTAAATGGTTTTATAAAATAAATATCTAAAAAATATAAAATGCACTTTGCCGAATATTATCTAATAAATGCCGAATATATAATTTGGTATGAGCGCTTTTTCCCTCTTGTTGTTCATGCACTGTGTTTCCTGCGCGCTGAAGACAAAGTTGGTTGCCGAATATTGACATTAATGTGCCGAATTAAACAATCGAAGTAGCATCTCTTTGCACCTGAATTTTTTTAAAGCTTATTCGGCTAGGGTCTCATTAATTCCTTAGCTGGACTTTAGCCAAAAGAAAAAGAAAGAACTCCCTGGAAGTAGCTAATTTTGGAGTAACCACACTCTTAAAATTATGCTAATTACCCAAGGAGTTCAGTCAACAA